>NZ_JAXIVU010000021.1:3282-41271 GCF_034259425.1 Denitrificimonas halotolerans | reverse complement strand
GTGGGCAATGTCAGTAGCTTAAAACTCGTTAAAACCACGATGGCCAAGTCAGTGTTAGATGCTGGCTGGGGTCAATTAAAAACAATGCTGGACTATAAATGCGCTCACGCAGGCATTGTTTTTAAGGAAGTTGACGAGGCATACACCACCCAAGCCTGTTCGAGTTGCGGCAGCTTACCCGCATCGAGGCCGAAAGGTATCGCAGGGCTTGGAATAAGAGAATGGACGTGCAGTGGGTGTGGTGTCACCCGCGATCGCGATATCAACGCGGCACGTAACATTCTCGCGGTCGGGCAGGGCCGTCTAGCAGTAGGAATCCCCGTCCTTTAGGTCGGGGAGGATGTCAATTCGACTGGGATGCCCTACACATTGAACAGCTGCGCACTTTGCGCTGCTGACCGAGTATGTCAACTTAAATAGTGCATTCTAGACCACTTCACCTGCCGCATGACCGCTGGCCCAAGCCCATTGGAAATTGAAGCCGCCCAAGTGACCACTGACATCCAGAACCTCACCAATAAAATACAAGCCTTTTTGCTTTTTCGATTCCATGGTTTTCGAGGACACCTCTTGAGTATCAATGCCACCTAAAGTCACTTCTGCAGTACGGTAGCCTTCAGTACCGGCTGGCACCAGCTGCCAATTGTTCAATTTTCGCCCAATGTCTGCCAGCTGTTTGGCGTTATATTGTTTTAAAGGCGTGCTGTTAAACCAATGCTCACACAATAACTGCGCCATTTTACGGGTAAAAACTTCACTCAACAGAGTACGCAATTCCATATTTGGATGTTGTGCTTGCTGCTCAATCAGCCATGCGCCGGCATCACGATCACTGATCAAATCAATGCTGATACTGTCACCAGGTTGCCAATAGGATGAAATTTGCAAAATCACTGGACCACTTAAGCCACGGTGCGTAAAGAGCAAATCTTCTTTAAAGCTTTGATCATTACAGGCCACTACACAATCATTAACTGAAGTACCAGACAAAGCGCTGCAAAAAGCCTTGAGTTGTGGATCAGTAATCGTAAAAGGCACTAAACCTGCACGGGTCGGCAAAATGCTATGGCCAAACTGTTCTGCCACTTGATAGCCATAGCCTGTAGCACCGAGCGTGGGTATGGATAGACCACCACTGGCAATGACCAAGGAAGTGCAATGAAAACTGTGCTGATTGCTGTGCAGCACAAAGCCATCACCCTGGGCTTGGATCGCAGTTATTGGCGTATTCAGTTGGATGCGTGCACCTGCCTCGGCACACTCCTGCAGCAACATCGTCAAAATATCGCTGGCTTTATTGTCACAAAATAACTGGCCCAGTTTTTTCTCATGATAGGGAATCTGATGACGCTGCACCATCGCCAGAAAATCCCACTGGGTATATCGGGCTAAAGCCGATTTGCAAAAATGGGGATTGGTGGACAGAAAATTTTCTGGCTCGGTGTACATATTGGTGAAATTGCAGCGACCTCCACCGGACATCAGGATTTTCTTGCCGGCTTTATTGGCATGATCAAGTACCAACACTTTACGACCACGCTGCGCAGCAGTCAGCGCACACATCAAACCGGCGGCACCGGCACCAATAATAATCACATCCACAACACGCACAGCCCAACAATAGAGAATAGAAAGCTCAGTTTAGCGTTTTTTTGCTAGCTCTGTAGTGCAAGCTGATCAGCATGAGTTATATTCTGATCGGGTTTTGAGCAAACCCTAAACTTGGCTCAGCAATCGCAATCTACACCAATCTGTTTGCCCTTATTTGGCGAGGCATCTAGAATGCTCTGATGCATGAAGATATCTCACACTTATTAGACTCCCTCAACGAAGCCCAGCGCGAAGCTGTTGCTGCGCCCCTTGGTCAGCAACGCGTGTTAGCGGGCGCTGGTTCTGGCAAAACTCGAGTGCTTGTACACCGTATTGCTTGGTTAATTCAAGTTGAAGGTGCCTCTCCACACAGCATCTTATCGGTCACTTTTACCAATAAAGCTGCGGCCGAAATGCGCGTACGTATTGAAGAATTACTAGGCATCAACCCCGCTGGTATGTGGGTTGGTACTTTCCACGGTTTGGCCCACCGACTATTACGTGCGCACTGGCAAGAAGCCGGTTTACCTGAAGGCTTTAGCATTTTAGACAGCGATGACCAACAGCGTCTGCTCAAACGTGTGATGCGTGAGTTAGGTCTAGATGAAAAACGCTGGCCGGTGCGCCAAGCCCAATGGTTTATCAATGGACAAAAAGACGAAGGCTTACGTCCACAACACATTCAAGCCGGTGGTGATTTGTTCTTAGCCACCATGCTGAAAATTTATAGCGCTTACGAAGACGCCTGTGCCCGTGCTGGAGCCATTGATTTTGCTGAATTATTACTGCGCGCTTTAGATCTGTGGCGTGACAATCCAAGCCTGCTGCAACATTACCAACAGCGCTTTAAGCATGTTTTAGTGGATGAGTTCCAAGACACCAACGCTGTACAGTACGCTTGGTTGCGGCTTTTGGCTCAAGGCGGTCAAAGCCTCATGGTGGTCGGTGATGATGACCAATCCATTTATGGCTGGCGTGGAGCAAGAATTGAGAATATTCAAGAATTCTCCAATGACTTTGTAAACGCCCAAAGCATCCGTTTGGAGCAAAATTACCGCTCCACCAGCACAATTCTAAAAGCAGCCAACGCTCTGATTGATAATAATGCGGGACGCTTAGGCAAAGAACTGTGGACCGATGGCGCAGAAGGCGAACCCATCTGCTTGTACAAAGCGTATAACGAGCACGATGAAGCCCGCTATATTGTCGAAACCATTGAGCAATCTTTACGCAAAAAAGAGCTCAAGCGCAGCGATATGGCAATTTTGTACCGCTCCAACGCCCAATCTCGTGTACTCGAAGAAGCCTTATTACGTGCCGCAGTACCTTACCGGATTTACGGCGGCCAACGCTTCTTTGAACGCTTAGAAATTAAAAATGCACTGGCTTATTTACGCCTCTTACGCAGCCGTCACGATGACGGCGCTATTGAGCGGGTAATTAATGTACCCACTCGCGGCGTAGGAGAAAAAACCATTGAGGCCGTACGCCAAGCGGCACGTGAACACGAGCTCTCATTATGGGCCGCCATGCACCTGCTCATTGAGCAAAAAGCACTGGCTGGACGCGCCAGTAATGCCCTGAAAGGTTTCATCGACCTTATTGAGGAGTTGGCCCTGCGCACTCAAGACAGTGACTTGCATGCCATGACTCAGATTGTCATTGAGCACTCAGGTTTGCTCACCTATCACCGAGAAGAAAAAGGTGAAAAAGGCCAAGCTCGAGTCGAAAACCTGGAAGAGTTGGTCAGCGCCGCACGCACCTTTACTCGCAGCGAAGACCTCAGCGCAAATGAAGGCATTGACGAAGATTTAAGTCCTCTGGTGGCTTTTTTAGACCATGCCGTCTTGGAGGCTGGTGATACTCAAGCCGATGAGTTCGATGATGCAGTCCAATTAATGACCTTGCACAGTGCTAAAGGCTTGGAGTTCCCTATCGTTTTTATTGCCGGTATGGAAGAAGGCTTATTCCCTCACAAAATGAGTTTGGAAGAGCCCGGCCGCTTAGAAGAAGAGCGCCGTTTAGCCTATGTTGGCATTACCCGTGCCATGCAACAGCTGTACATCACCTGCGCCGAAACCCGTCGTTTGTATGGCAGCGAAACCTATAACAAAGTCTCACGCTTTGTCCGTGAAATTCCCGGGGAATTACTCCAGGAAGTGCGCATGAACAATAGCGTCAGCCGTCCTTACCAAAGCCCCCAACAGGCTCCCTCGAGCAGTATGTTCAGTGGCGCTGATGTACCCGAAACGGAATTTAAGCTGGGTCAATTGGTGCAGCATGCGATTTTTGGTGAAGGCGTGATCTTGAACTTTGAAGGATCCGGCGCCCAAGCCCGCGTCCAGGTGAACTTTACCAACGAAGGCATTAAATGGCTGATGGTGGCTTACGCCAAACTGACGCCTCTCTAACCCCTTATTCATTTGTTTTGAGCTCAACAGGAATCCCTTATGAAGCCCTTACATAAACTGACTTTTGCTGCAATTTTCACCGCATGCTTAGCTTTAGTTGGCTGCGGACAAGATGCCGCCGATCAATCTGGTGCCGCCAGTGCAGCAGTGAAGCAAGAAACCTACAACTGGAAAATGGTCACTGCTTGGCCGAAAAACTATCCCGGCTTAGGTACCTCTGCTGAACGTTTAGCCGAGCGCATTGATACCATGAGTAACGGTCGCTTAAAGATTAAAGTGTATGCTGCCGGCGAACTTGTACCTCCTATGGAAGTGTTTGACGCCGTCTCGCGCGATACAGCAGAAATGGGACACGGTACTGCCTATTACTGGAAAGGCAAAACCGACACTGCACAATTCTTCACTTCAGTACCTTTCGGTTTATCCACCATCGAAATGAATGCTTGGCTGCACAAAGGTGGCGGTTTAGCTCTTTGGGAAGAAGCTTACAAGCCTTTTGGCGTGAAACCTTTTGCCATTGGCAACACTGCCATGCAAATGGGTGGATGGTTTAACAAAGAAATCCACAGTATTGATGACATCAAAGGCCTGAAAATTCGCATGCCTGGCCTCGGTGGTGAAGTGCTTGACCGTTTAGGTGCTACCACTGTGAACCTACCCGGCAGCGAAGTGTTTACCGCGCTACAAACCAACGCTATTGATGCATCAGACTGGGTCAGTCCTTTTAATGACTTAGCCTTTGGCCTACATAAAGCGGCTAAATACTATTACTACCCAGCATGGCAGGAACCACAAGCGGTACTGGAACTGATCATTAATCAAAAAGCTTGGGACAGCCTACCGGCCGACCTACAAGCCATTGTGACGGAAGCAGCACGTGCAGGTAATGCAGATATGCTGGATGATTTCACCTGGAATAACGCCCGCGCTTTGGCTGAGCTCAAAGAGTCAGGCGTGCAATTACGTCGCTTCCCTGATGAGGTTTTAGCGCAAATGGAAGTTGAGTCAGCTCAGGTATTAAATGAATTGGCCAGCAAAAGTGATTTGAACACACGTATCTGGGAATCAATGCAATCATTCCAAGAGCAAATCACTAAAATGCACGAATTATCTGAGAAAGAACTGTATAACTGGCGTGATTAAGTGTTTTTGCTTGTCTTAAACTGAATCATTTACCGCCTTGCGCTTTCTCTGTCGGTGCCCGCATACTCTGCGGGTCCGATTAATGAACTCACTGAACAACAAGAGATACTTTTATATGCAACGTTTTCTCACAATCGCCTTAGCCTTATTTATCGGCTTAAGTTTCAGTATTGATGCTGAAGCAAGACGTGGTGGCTTCGGTGGTGGCAAATCTTTTGGTTCTGCACCAAAACACCGCCCAGCTCAACAGCAGCAACGCCAACAACAGCAACAACCCGCACAGCAAAATAAGCAAACACCCGGTGCTAAACCTGCCTTTGGTGGTTTAGGCGGTATGTTAATGGGCTTGGCCGCAGGTGGCCTGCTGGCTTCCTTGTTTATGGGTGGTGCTTTTGAGGGTATCCAGTTTATGGATATTTTGATTTTTGGCCTCATTGGTTTTGTGATTTTTAAACTCTTAGCCAGTCGCCGCCGGCAAACGCCACAGGCCGCCACCAGCGCAGGTCCAGTACCTATGCAGCGTGAAGCCCAGCCGCAGCCACAAAATATCTTTACTGGCACAGCCGCACCGGCCGCCACTACCAAACCTGTGATCAATGCACCGGCTTGGTTTAACGAAAGCAGCTTTTTAGAAGCCGCACGTAGTCACTTTCATGCGCTACAACAGCATTGGGACGCCAATGAAATGGAGCAAATTGCTGAGTATGTGACACCTGATATGCTCACTCACTTGCGCCAAGAACGTGAAAATCTTGGTGCTGGCATGCGCTCTACCTACATTGATGACTTGGATGTGCAATTGGATGGTATCGAAGAGGAAGACGGCCTCACAATTGCTACCTTAACCTTCAACGGTGTAGAGAAGTCTTCACGCTTTGATCAAGGCGAAGCGTTCAGCGAAAGCTGGCGTATGGAGCGTAAAGACGGCGAAAATCAGCCTTGGATTATCGCTGGTATTCGTCAAAACGCTTAATGACTCGCAACCCTTAAACAGCGGTGATGCTTTGGCACGCCGCTGTTTTCTTTTCTCGCCTCTAATCTATAGAGTCCGCCCCTATGGAAGAAGTAATTGATGAACTGCGGGAACGCAATGAGCCCGTACCTGTACCGCTCGAGCTCCCCGATGATGAAACCTTAGTTGAGATTCAAGAGCAGATCTTAATCCACCTCCCTCACGCCTTGCGGGAGTTTCTACTCACTGTCAGTGATGTCGTTTACGGTCATCTTGAGCCCGTGACTGCCAGCGATCCTTACTCGCACACTTACTTGCCTGAGGTCACTGCAACTGCTTGGGATATTGGTTTACCACGCCACCTGGTAGTGCTCTGTTATGCCGATCCCATTTATTATGCTGTCGATGAAGAAGGCGAAGTTTTTGCTTGGGATTCAGCCACAGCCGAAATGTTGGAAGAAACTTGGGAGAGCGTCTGGCACTGGGCTCGCGATGTGTGGCTAGAAAGTTAAGCGCTAGCCATTCTCAGCAGAAAGTAGTATTGTTTTTTGCTGATTCACACAGGCCAAGCGCCCACGTTAAAAATAAAAACTAAGAGAACACTATGCAACTTGGATCTTCCACTCTGAGTATGACCGTTTTGATGACCCCAGATATGGCTAACTTTTCTGGGAATGTACATGGTGGCACCCTACTAAAATACCTCGACCAAGTGGCTTATGCTTGCGCGAGCCGCTATGCCGGTAGCTATGTAGTCACCATCTCAGTTGATCAAGTCACTTTCCGCCAGCCCATTCATGTAGGTGAGTTGGTCACCTTCCTTGCTTCGGTCAACTATACCGGTCGCACCTCCATGGAAATTGGGATCAAAGTCATTACGGAAAACATCCGTGAGAAATTAGTGCGCCATACCAACAGCTGCTTCTTCACTATGGTCGCCGTTGATGAAAACGGTAAAACCATTGAAGTACCCAAGTTGGAGCCGGAAACAGAGATTGAGAAAAGACGCTTTACCAATGCCCAACAACGCCGTGCGATTCGTCAAGAACTAAGCGAACGCTACAAAGCCCTGAAGGAGTAAAACCTTTCCTAGCATACAAAAACGCCCAGATACTGCATACAGCATCTGGGCGTTTCACTCTAAGGCAGCCCTTAGACCAACTTACACATCAATTTTATCGGCCACCTCTTGGACTTTCCCACCACGCGCTAAAAACTCTTCCATAGCTTTTGCTAAGGCTGCACGCTCTTTTTCTTTAGCTGCTGGCGTAGGTAAATCTTCATTATTGGTTGATTTGCTTGTGGTACGCGTGGGCGTAACGACCGCATCAGAGTCCGCATCAACGCTATCATCGATTTCACCTTCACCGTCATCTTCATCAACGGCATCCAGACTGACTTCATCGTCGTCCACTTCGGTATCTACTTCGAGTTCGTCGTCTTCTAATTCATCATCAAACATAATTAACCTCAAGCCTGCCTTCAGCAAGATAGTTCCATCACTCGCGTTAAATGTAATTCAACGCGTCAATCTTTGGTTGGGCATAGTGCGCGTCTTCGCTCTTACAGCACAGTCATACTGCACCTGAACGATTATCTGCTATGCATTGGGCGCGCATTCTAGTGCGATAAAAATAAAATAACCACGGCTATTTACTTCTTTTTTTATTTTTCTTTTCAGGGGCTAGACAGAGCGGGCATTACAGTATCTCAATCCTTAGAAACACTCCCTTTTCTCTGCATTTTGCAGTAGTAAACGACCCATTCATTCGAGACTCTTGGTTTTGCTTCTGTCTGTTTGCCAAATATATTGCTGATTCAATCACAGATCTACTGGCGCGGTATCGAACTATAGTCGCAAGCGATACTGGGTTGTTATGGTGAGCAGCATCAACTTCGTCTGGAATTTTGTCAATGCATTGAGCCAGCGCTCGATTAAAGAGCGCGGTGTGTTTTTGTCTGCCTATGATGTTCAAAAATATACAATGGTGCGGGAGAAGGATTTAGGGCTGCACAGTCAAACAGTGCAACGTGTTGCAGTAGAATATGTGACTCGCCGCAAGCAATTCAAAAAGCCCGACTGAATTGGCGCAAATCAGGCGGTGTACGCTGCTCGTTGAGCTGGATACCTATCAATGCAAGTGCAGGTGCAGTGCAATGGAAAAATGGACAGATCTACCACAACGGCCACTATTTTAAGGTGTGGGATAGCTACGGTTTGAGTCAATATAAGTTTCGTCCTGGCAGCTTCGGCGAAGATGCCCGTGGCTGCGTTGTAGTAGCTTGCCCGAATCGAGGTAGAAAGGTATCGCAGGACTTGAAATAAGCGAATAGACGTGCAGCGGATGCGGTGTCATCCACGACCGCGATGAAATGCAGCGCAAAACATTCTCGCGGTCGGGCATGGCCGTCTAGCAGACGGCTCCCCATCCTTTAGGTCGGGGAGGATGTCAATGCAAACAAATAACCAGGCAATAAGAGCTTAGATTGCGTCTGCGCCAGTTTCACCAGTACGGATACGTACTGCTTGCTCTAAAGCCACAACAAAAATCTTACCATCACCAATTTTACCGGTGTTGGCTGCATTACTGATCGCATCAATCACACGATCCAATTGTGCTGTTGCAATAGCAACTTCAATTTTAACTTTAGGCAAAAAATCGACGACGTACTCAGCACCACGATAAAGTTCAGTGTGACCTTTTTGTCGGCCAAAGCCTTTCACTTCAGTCACTGTAATGCCTTGTACGCCAATTTCTGACAGTGCTTCGCGCACATCGTCCAGCTTAAAAGGTTTGATAATGGCGGTAACTAATTTCATACAGTTTCTCCGGGGTCAAATGACTGAGCATTCAAGTCAAGTTTTAACATGCTTAGGCTTAGCATTATAAATGAGATTGTGCAGCTGACGATATTAACAACGCAATCAGCGCAATAATTACTGCTCACAATATTTGAGTGTATCGATAATTACAATACGCTTTTTGGAGCACACTGCGACAAACGAAGCATGACAGTGATCCAGCTGTTCTGAGTTACAGAGAAAATCCATTAAACTCATCACGTGCTAAACTGAGTGTACCGTTTCTAAGGAATCATTTTATGTTACCGCCCAAATCTTTATTTGACAGCCTCAGCAGTCACGCCGGTCGTTTACTCGGCAGTGACAACCCTTTGCCTCGTGCCGAGATTGAAGCGCAATTCAAAGCACTGCTCCAAAGCTCATTTAGCAAACTGGATTTAGTGAGCCGCGAAGAATTTGACAGCCAAATGGTGGTGCTGGCACGCACTCGTGCTCGCTTAGAAGCCTTAGAAAGCAAGGTTGCAGAATTAGAAGAGCGTTTGCACAACAATGAGCCTTAATTAACAACATCAACGACGCGCTCATTTTGTTGCACTGTACTGAAGATCAAGGAGGATCCTATGTCTCTTGCAATTATTCACAGCCGCGCACAAGTTGGCGTAGAAGCACCAGCTGTCAGTGTCGAGATTCATCTCACCAATGGTTTACCCTCGTTGACCATTGTGGGTTTGCCAGAAACTGCTGTACGCGAAAGCAAAGACCGCGTGCGTAGTGCCATTCTCAATAGCGCACTCGAGTTTCCACGCAAACGCATCACCCTCAATTTGGCCCCCGCTGACTTACCCAAAGATGGTGGCCGCTTTGACTTAGCCATTGCTCTCGGCCTATTAGCCGCCAGTGCTCAATTACCTGGCGGCTGCTTAGATCGCTTTGAATGCTTAGGTGAGCTGGCCTTATCCGGTCATGTACGACCCATTCGCGGTGTGCTACCTGCAGCTTTGGCAGCACGTGCAGCTGGGCGTGCCTTAGTGGTGCCGCTCGCCAATGCCGAAGAAGCCAGTTTAGCCACGGGGTTAACCATTTATGCGATTGATCATTTATTAGAGTTAGTGGCTCACTTTAACCAACAAACACCCTTGCGACCATACCAAGCACAAGGTGTACTCGAACCAGCCCATCACTACCCTGATCTACAGGAAGTCCAAGGACAGCAGGCGGCTAAGCGTGCTTTAGTGGTGGCTGCAGCAGGCATGCATAATCTATTGCTCAGCGGTCCACCGGGTACGGGGAAAACGCTGCTGGCCAGTCGACTGCCCGGCTTACTTCCCCCTTTAACCGAACAAGAGGCTTTAGAAGTAGCTGCGATACAATCAGTGGTTAACCTCGAACCACTCAAAGGCTGGCCGCAGCGCCCATTTCGTCAACCACACCACAGCTCTTCTGCACCCGCTTTAGTTGGTGGAGGCAGCAAGCCTAAACCGGGCGAAATCAGCTTAGCGCATCAAGGTGTTCTTTTTTTAGATGAGCTACCTGAATTTGATCGCCATGTTTTAGAAGTCCTGCGTGAACCATTGGAATCAGGCTATATTGTGATTGCGCGTGCCCACAGTAAGTTGCGTTTTCCTGCACGTTTTCAATTGGTGGCGGCTATGAACCCTTGCCCTTGCGGCTACTATGGTGACGCCAATGGGCTTTGCCGCTGTAGTCCTGATCAAATTCAACGCTACCGTACAAAACTCTCAGGACCGTTGTTGGACCGCATTGACCTACATATCACCGTAGCTCGGGAGACCACTTCTTTACGTCGCCCTAGTCAGTCGGGATTAAGCTCTGCCGAAGCTATGGAGCAAGTTTGTAACGCACGACAACGCCAACTGCAACGACAAGGCTGCAGCAACGCACAATTGAATCTCAACACTTTAATGCAGCACTGCCTGTTAAGTGATGAAGATAGAATTTGGTTGGAGCAGGCCAGTGAGCGCCTGAATTTGTCACTGCGTGCAACTCATAGAGTGTTAAAAGTGGCACGGACGCTGGCTGATCTGGAAGGCCAACACAGCATTCACCGCGCCCATCTCACCGAAGCTCTGCAATACCGTTTCAGCCATACGCAAGGCTAAAAACGTCTGTAGCCGACTTGCCTGTCTCTACACAACACATCGCTTACCCCCCTCGCAGAGCGCCCACACCGAAGTGTGGTTTGACATCATCCCCGACCTAAAGGACGGGGATTCCTACTGCTAGACGGCCATGCCCAACCCCGATAAAAACAAACATTCAGACAAGCATCCGCGCCGTCTTTAAGAAAAATTTGTCTGTGCGCGTGTTAAGCTAAAGATATATTTTTCAAAAGTAAGTGATATCGTGTCGAACCCAACTCTGAGCACCCCAGACAGCAACCGCGAGCGTTGGCGCACCACAGCCACAGAGAACAGTGCATTAAATAATTGGCTGTTTGATCAAGGCTCATTAACTCAACGCTTAACCCAATTGTGTCGCCATACGTTTCGTGTCCAAGTATTGTACGAAGGGTGGCAAATACTCACAAACAGTGAGTGCCAAGCCTTAAACATAGCCCACAACAGCTGCGGTTGGGTGCGCGAAGTATTTTTATGTGATGGAGTAACACCATGGGTCTTTGCCCGTAGCGTAGCAGGACAAAGCGCATTGCAAGCTTCTGGTTTTAATATGGAACAATTGGGCACACGCTCATTGGGCCAGTTACTCTTTAGCCATCCAGCCTTCAACCGTGGTGAGATGTATATTACACAAATTCCTTGTAACCAATTACCGGAGATCGCACAACAACAAGCCATGGCGCAGTCCCACCTATGGGCACGACGCTCTTGCTTTATAAAAAACACTTTGGGTGTTTTGGTCGCAGAAGTTTTTTTACCAAAACTTTGGCAAGATATACATCATCCAATGTTTAATAATCATTAAATGCAGTCCTGCTTACACTGAGTCACTGCGGCAAAAACGGAGCATTTTTTATGTATCAACAACTGCTTAAGTCTTTTAACCGACTGCACCCCAGAGCTTGGGATTTTATTCAGTTGATGCGCTTGGATCGCCCCATTGGCATCTACTTATTACTGTGGCCAACTCTGTGCGCCTTATGGATTGCTGGGGATGGCACACCCAGTGCAAAAAACATCATTATTTTTACCTTAGGTGTAATTTTGATGCGCTCTGCCGGTTGCGCCATCAATGACTATGCCGACCGCAACATTGACGGTGATGTTGCACGTACCAAAGATCGTCCGATTATCACCGGTCGTGTCACGCCAAAAGAAGCCTTAATCACCTTTGCTGTACTGGTGGGCTTAAGTTTTATTTTGGTACTGATGCTGAACATCCAAACACTATACTGGGCCTTTATTGCTGTGGGTTTGGCTGCACTCTACCCCTTTACTAAGCGCTACACTCATTTCCCGCAAATTGCTTTAGGTGCGGCCTATTCATGCGGTATTTTGTTGGCCTTTAGCGCAGAAAAAGGTTATGTCCCTACTGCTGTCTGGCTACTGTACTTCGCCAACCTATTATGGACTGTAGCCTATGACACCTACTACGCCATGAGCGACCGCGAAGACGATCTCAAGATTGGGGTGAAATCTACTGCTGTGCTCTTTGCCGATATGGATCGCTATATTATTTTGGCCTTACAAGCCTGCTCGCTGATCTTCCTCGCACGTGCCAGTGAAAGCTTTGGCTTAAGTGGCTTCTACCATGTAGGGCTGCTCGCTGCAGCATTTTGCTTTGTATGGGAATTTATCCATACACGCAAGCGTGATGCAGAATCCTCGCTGCAAGCCTTTTTACATAACCATTGGGCTGGTTTTGTTATCTTCTTAGGCCTAATAGCATCAACTTAATATTCAGCCTCCGCCGGCTTAAACTCAATCTTTAAGCCGGCACGCTGAGGGCGGTTTTGCACCTGCAACCTACAGTCGAGAGCAGAGACCGTGAAAGATTTCCTTCCACCCACTGAAAGCCTTACCGTTGAATTTAAAAGTGATCGCAATGGTTACCCAGATCGTGAGCTGATCGAAGCACTCACCTGCCTCGCCAATACTGCTGGCGGTGAATTATGGTTAGGTGTAGAAGACAATGGCACGCCTAGCGGCTTGCATCGTAAGCATCAAAATATTGAACATTTAACCAAGCTTATTGCCAAGCTAACTCGGCCAGCACTGACCGTGGATATCAAACAGCACAAAATTAACGGTGTGCTCATTGCACAAATTATTGTGCCGCATCAATCACGTATGGTGGCTACTTTCGAAGGGCATTACTTATTCCGCCGCTTAAAACACGACGGTACACCTGAATGCATTCACATTGAGCCTGACGAATCGGGGATTGCTGGAATTTAACCTGCAGCATGCAAGCCGTAAACAAAGTAAGAGAACAATCTACGCAATGCGTGCAAACGCCTTCACTTGCGCAGATTGTCTTTTAGAACCGCGCTTAAGCTTGAGTAGCACCGTTATTGGCTTGCAGGCGCTCCAATTCTTGCGCATATAAGGCATCAAAGTTCACCGGAGCCAACATCAATGCAGGGAATGAACCTCGGACGACTAGACTGTCGATTGTTTCGCGCGCATAAGGGAACAGTAAACTTGGGCAGAAAGCACCAAGCGCGTGCGCATGGGATGCTTCATCCAAGTTCTGAATTAAGAAGATACCTGCCTGCTGCACTTCAGCAATGAAAGCCACTTCTTCACCTGTCTTAACCGTCACTGTAATGGTTAAGACCACCTCATAAAAACCCTCTTCCAAAGCACGCTGTGCAGTGGCGATGTTCATCTCAACATTAGGCTGCCAATCTTGACGAAAGATCTCTGGGCTTTTAGGCGCCTCAAATGATAAGTCTTTAACGTAAATACGCTGTAATGAAAACTGTGGGCCCGCTGCTTCTTGTGGTGCTGCATTATTATTTTGTTCGGTCATTATGTTATTTACCCTTATTTCCTAATTTATAAATGATGTGTCTAGCACAGCCTGTCAGCAGACCGAAGCTCGACAACCTAAACTTTAATTCGACCTGGCGTCTGTGGCAGAAAACCCTTGTTTACGGTCAGCACCTGCACCGGGCTGACCCACAACACTGCAGCCAATGATTAACCTGCAATTAAACCGTCAAGCTTACCGGCACGCTCCAACGCAAACAGCTCGTCGCACCCACCGACGTGGTAATCATCAATCCAAATCTGCGGCACTGAAGTACGTCCAGCTTTTTTCGCCATAGCGGCGCGTACATCAGGCTTACCATCTACATGAATTTCTTCGAAGTCTATATTTTTATTCTTCAGCAAAGTCTTGGCACGAATACAAAATGGGCACCAATTGCTAGAATACATTATTACTTTAGCCATTTTATTTCACCACGGGCAGGTTCTCACTGCGCCAGCCAGTAATACCACCGGACAAACGCGCAGCAGTAAAGCCTGCTTTATTCAATTCGCTACATGCAGCACCCGCATGCATACCCGATGTACAGACAACAATAATGGTTTTGTCTTTATGCTTTTCCAGCTCACCCATACGATTTTTCAGCTGATCATTACTGATATTGATGGAGTCAACAATATGACCGTTCTGAAACTCTTTTTTCGGGCGAATATCCACCACAACCGCTTCATCACGATTCACCAGTGCCGTGAGTTCACGAGTGTTAAGGTTACGTCCAGAGCTACGTGATTGCTGCATAATCAATAACGCAACAATGATCAAAAAAGCACCACTTAGCATATAGTGCGTCGTGGTAAACTCAAGAAATTTGGCAAGTGTATCGGCAAACATAGTTGGTATCCAAAGCGTTAGTATCCGCAAAGTATACACAGACCTGCGCATTCTCTGAACTACTAACAATGACGTGCCGAGCACATCAGGCTAAACTTAGCTGATATTTTGTAATTAACTTGCGAGCTGACTCTTATGAATGCCACCCCTAAACCTTTGGTTCTTGTGATTCTCGATGGTTTTGGTCATAGCGAAAGCCCTGACTCTAACGCCATTTATCACGCCAACACGCCGACTTACGACCAACTGCGCCAGCAGCATCCTCATGGTTTAATTTCCGGTAGCGGTATGGATGTGGGCTTACCTGATGGGCAAATGGGCAACTCTGAAGTCGGACACATGAATCTTGGTGCCGGTCGCGTGGTCTATCAAGACTTCACCCGCGTCACCAAAGCCATTCAAGACGGCGACTTTTTTAACAATGAGACCCTCACCACAGCAGTTGATCAAGCAGTTACTGGAGGCAAAGCCGTTCATATTTTAGGCTTGCTCTCTGAAGGCGGTGTACATAGCCACCAAGATCACCTGATCGCGATGCTTGAACTGGCAGCCCAGCGCGGTGCAGAAAAAATTTATCTGCACGCCTTCTTAGATGGCCGTGATACCCCCCCACGCAGCGCCCAAGCATCCATTGAAGCTGTTGAAGCAGCCTGTTCTAAACTGGGCAAAGGCCGTATTGCAAGCATGATTGGCCGCTACTACGCCATGGACCGTGATAACCGTTGGGATCGTGTGGAACAAGCATGGCAACTGATTGTAGACGGCAAGGGGATCTTCCAAGCTGATAACGCCACCGCGGCCTTAGCCGCTGCCTATGCCCGCGATGAATCCGATGAATTTGTACAAGCCACCAATGTAGGTGAACCTGTCAGCGTCGAAGACGGCGACAGCGTAATTTTCATGAACTTCCGTGCTGACCGTGCACGCGAGTTAAGCCACGCCTTCCTAGATCAAGATTTCTCAGGCTTTACCCGCAAGCGTTTACCCGCACTCAGCCAATTTGTCATGCTCACACAATATGCTGCGGATCTTCCTGCTCCAAGCGCTTTCGGCCCTACTGCACTGATCAACGTGCTCGGCGACTACTTGGCTAAACAAGGCAAGACCCAACTGCGTATTGCAGAAACAGAAAAATATGCTCACGTGACCTTCTTCTTTTCAGGTGGCCGTGAAGAACCTTACCCTGGTGAAGATCGTGTCCTAATTCCTTCTCCGAATGTGGCAACCTATGATATGCAACCAGAAATGAGTGCACCAGAAGTCACAGATCGCATTGTCGAAGCCATTGAACAACAAAAATATGACGTGATTGTGGTCAACTATGCTAACGGTGATATGGTCGGTCATACCGGTGTATTCTCCGCTGCAGTAAAAGCTGTGGAATGCTTAGATCATTGCTTGAACCGTATTGTCACAGCCTTAGATAAAGTCGGTGGTGAAGCCTTGATCACGGCAGACCATGGTAACGTTGAACAAATGGCCGATGAAAACTCTGGACAGGCCCATACTGCACACACCTGTGAGCCTGTCCCCTTCATTTATGTTGGCAAACGCCCTGCACAAATCCGCGAAGGCGGAGTGTTGGCTGATGTGGCACCCACCATGCTGACCTTAATGGGCTTGCCAATCCCTGAAGAAATGACCGGACGCACCATTGTTGAGCTTAAGTAAGCCAACACCACACCATCCTGAAGCCAGTTAAACCCTGGCTTCAGGGGGATTGAAGTTTCTGGCTAAGTCTGCTGTTTGCCGCGCCGTTTTTAGGCATAATGACACTTTTGTATTCATCAGGTTGACCACGCCATGCTCCGCACAATCCTCTTTATTTTACTTAGCTGTGCAATCTCTGTTGCTGTGGCCAACGATCAACGTGCCCAAACCAAGCAGCAGATTGCACAAACCGCAAAAGAAATTGCTGAAATCAAAAAGCAATTAAGTAAAATTCAACAAGAGAAGTCTGCTGCGGAACAAGCACTGCGTAAAACTGAAACCGAAATAGGTCAGCTTGAACAACAAATCAAAGCACTACAGCAACAGGAAAAAGAAACTCAGCAAGAATTACATGAGCTGCAGCAGCAGCAAAAGAAATTTGCGGCTGCTCGCCAAGAACAACAGAAATTAATTGCCATCCAAGCCCGTGCTGCGTATCAATCGGGACAGAAAGAACCTTTTCGTCTGCTGTTAAATCAACAGCAGCCCGAGCAATTTTCTCGTAACCTTACATATTACCAATACATCGGTCAGGCGCGCCAAAAGCAAATCAATGAGTTCAATACGACTTTGCAACAATTAACCCATGTCTCTGAGCAAATCACAAAGCAACAAAGCGTACTCGCCGAGCAGCGCAGCCAATTAGCCCAGCAACAAGAATCACTGCAAGCCCTGCGTAAGCAGCGCCAGCAAAGAGTTGCAGCCATTACCGAGCAACAACGTAAAGAAAGCCGTTCATTGCAAGCACGCCAAGCGGATCAAGCCGAGCTCAATAAAGTTTTAAAGACCATTGAAGACACTTTAGCTCGTCAAGCCCGCGAAGCAGCTCAAGCAGAACAGCGACGCCAACAGCGTTTAGCCGAACAACAGCGCCAAGCTGAGCAAACACAAATGGGCACAGTCCCTTTCAGTAAAACCAGCAAGGCTGTGCATGCCCCCATAGTATCCACAGCCGCCACCCACTCTGGTGGTGCTTTTAAGAATTTACGCGGTAAGCTGCCTTGGCCAGTGAATGGACGTCTCATTGCCCACTTTGGCAGCCCTCGTGGCGATAGCCGTACCAAGTGGGATGGTGTTTTAATTAGCGCACCAGCAGGCACGCAAGTACGCGCAATCCATTCAGGTCGTGTAGTATTTGCAGACTGGTTACGTGGCGCTGGATTATTGGTTATTGTAGACCATGGCGGTGGGTACATGAGCCTCTATGGACACAACCAAAGTTTATTAAGTAAACCCGGCGACCAAGTACAAGCAGGACAAGCCATATCCACTGTCGGTAATACCGGAGGACGTGATGATAGCGCGCTGTATTTTGCGATTCGCGAAAAAGGACAGCCAACCGACCCCGCACGTTGGTCACGCAGATAACGGCTCAGCAGGAACGCATATTTCACTAGGAGTAATTTCTCAATGCCCTTTACTAGAAAACGTTTAGCCTCAGCGGCTTTAAGCACCCTACTGGTGCTGGGCTTGTGCAATACCGGTGCCAACGCTGCACCGAGCTCTACGGTGAGCACTGAACCGAGTAGCGAAGTCTTACCACTGGATGACCTACGCACCTTTGCCGAAGTATTGCAACGCATCAAAACGGCTTATGTAGAGCCCATTGATGATAAAACTCTATTTGAAAATGCCATTAAAGGTATGCTCAGTAATCTTGACCCACACTCCAGCTATTTAGACCCAGCAGCTTTTCTGGAGCTGCAAGAAAGCACCAGCGGTGAGTTCGGTGGTTTAGGTATTGAAGTGGGTTTAGACGATGGTGTCCTACAAGTGGTAGCTCCTCTTGATGACTCACCTGCAGCTGCTGCTGGACTCGAAGCCAAAGACCTCATCATAAAAATCAATGATCAGCCCACTAAAGGGCTCTCTTTGCTCGAAGCAGTAGAAAAAATGCGTGGCAAACCTGGTACTACCATTCGCCTAACCATCTCACGCGAGTCCCGTAAACCATTTGACGTGACCATCACCCGTGCCATTATTAAAAGCCACAGTGTTAAACACGAACTGCTCGACGAAGGTTACGGCTACATTCGCGTCAGTCAATTCCAAGTCAATACAGGTCGTGATGTAGAAAAAGCTTTTGCTAGTCTAAAGAAAGCGAATCAAGGTCAAGCACTTAAAGGCCTTATCCTAGACCTACGCAATAACCCCGGTGGGATTTTGCAAGCAGCAGTGGAAGTGACTGACCACTTTTTAAACTCGGGTCTGATTGTTTACACCAAAGGCCGCTTGGCCAATGCCGAGCTGCGCTTCTCAGCCACAGCTGACAACGCTAGCGCTGATGTGCCATTGGTGGTACTGATCAATGGCGGCAGCGCTTCTGCCTCTGAAATTGTCGCAGGTGCCTTACAGGATCATAAACGCGCTGTTGTCATGGGTACAGACAGCTTTGGGAAAGGTTCGGTACAAACCGTACTGCCACTCAATAACGAACGCGCTCTTAAACTCACCACAGCGCTGTACTACACTCCCAATGGACGTTCTATCCAAGCGCAAGGCATTGTGCCTGACATTACAGTAGAGCGTGCCAAGATCAGCCAAGAAGAGCAAAGTACAGAGGTGAAGGAGGCAGACTTAGTCGGTCACTTAGATAATGCTGATACTAAAAATAAGCAACGCGCTGCGAAAAAAGATACTCAACCTCATTTGCAAGATGAAGACTATCAAGTCAATCAAGCATTGAATCTACTTAAAGGTTTGAATGTGCTCAGCATGAGCAAAAACACGAACCCTTGACCAGAATGCGCAGCAAGCCCCGTACGTTTAGAGAGGGAAAGGATAGTGCAAGGAGAATACCCACCCTCTCGTACCCAAGCACGAAGGCAAATCAGCAATAAAAAAACGGCATCAGAGCTCAACCCTGATGCCGTTTTTATTAGGAGCGCAAAAATATTCTCGCGGTCGGGCATGGCCGTCTAGCAGTAGGAATCCCCGTCCTTTAAGGCGGGGAGGATGTCGATTTTTCTTAACGACGCACTTCAATACCTTTGCTAGCGAGGTAGTCTTTAGCGTCCTGAATGCTATATTCACCAAAGTGGAAAATACTCGCTGCCAATACCGCATCAGCTTTACCTTGCAAAATACCTTCCGCCAAATGCTCTAAGTTACCTACTCCACCTGAAGCAATCACTGGAATGTTCACTGCCTCGCTCACAGCACGAGTTACACCCAAGTCAAAACCATTTTTCATGCCGTCCTGGTCCATGCTGGTCAAAAGAATTTCACCTGCACCATAGCTCTCCATTTTCTTTGCCCACAACACTGCATCTAAACCGGTTGGCTTGCGACCACCGTGAGTAAAGATTTCCCAACGTGGTGCTTCATCAGGCGCAGAAACTTTTTTTGCATCAATAGCGACTACAATTGACTGCGAACCAAAATGCTGCGCTGCTTCTTGAACAAACTCAGGGTGAAATACCGCAGCTGAGTTAATTGACACTTTGTCAGCACCGGCATTGAGCAAGTTACGGATATCTTCCACAGTACGCACACCACCGCCAACAGTCAGCGGGATAAAAACCTCGCTGGCCATGCGTTCAACGGTATGTAGCATAGTGTCACGACCTTCTACCGTGGCCGTAATGTCGAGAAAGGTGATTTCATCAGCACCTTGTTCATTGTAACGACGGGCAATTTCTACTGGATCGCCGGCATCGCGAATGTTCTCGAATTTTACACCTTTTACTACGCGGCCATTTTCAACATCAAGGCAAGGAATGATACGTTTCGCGAGCGTCATGCGGCTCTCCACTGATTCAATAAGTTTCAAATTCAAAATACAAACTGACCTGCAAGTCGTATAGCTTTCAGCCAAGCACCCACTGCAGATCCCATAGCTTTGTGCAATTCAAGCACCGTAGATCGTCCACTGATAGTCAACGGTGTTTACAGCAGACACCTGAACCTTAAAGGGGCGACCTACAAGAGCAAAAAGCAAATCTCAAAGCCTTAAACGAAGCAGCAATACTACTTAAAGTTGTCGCACAGTGCTTGGGCTTCAGCGATATCTAAAGTGCCTTCATAGATCGCACGGCCAGTAATGGCACCCACAATCCCCGGTGCTCGCGCATCAAGTAATGACTGCACATCACCAATGTGATGAATACCACCTGACGCAATCACTGGAATGCTGGTTGCACGTGCCAATGCAGCTGTAGCCTCAACGTTACAACCCTGCATCATGCCGTCTTTGGCAATATCAGTATAGACAATGGCAGATACGCCATCGGCTTCAAAGCGCTGAGCTAAATCAACCACCTGCAGCTCACTGACTTCAGCCCAGCCATCAGTGGCAACAAAACCATCTTTAGCATCCAAGCCGACAATCACTTTTCCTGGAAAAGCCTTACATGCTTGCGCTACAAACTCAGGCTCTTTAACCGCTTTGGTACCAATAATGACATAGCTCACACCAGCGCGCACATAGTGCTCAATGGTGTCTAAAGTACGAATACCACCGCCAATTTGAATCGGTAAATCAGGATAGCGTGCAGCAATAGCAGTCACCACTTCACCGTTCACAGGTTGGCCTTCAAAAGCACCATTGAGGTCAACTAAGTGCAAGCGACGGCAGCCCGCCTCAACCCACTTAGCCGCCATTTCCACTGGATCATTTGAAAAAACAGTAGAATCTTCCATACGCCCTTGGCGCAGTCGAACACAAGCACCATCTTTTAAATCAATCGCGGGAATAATCAGCATTAAATCAATCTGCCTAAAAGTTAAGTCAATAAATCAGCTCGTAAACCAACGCTACCAGCGCCCGTCCCAAGCAACAAAATTCTGTAACAACTGCAAACCATGCGTATGGCTTTTTTCTGGATGAAACTGCACTGCAAAGCGCGGCCCATCAGCCAATGCAGCAGCAAACTCGACACCATACTGGCAGCGGCCTGCCACCTGCCGCTGATTGTCTGCATCAACATAATAGCTATGGACAAAATAAAAACGGGCTTGATCAGGAATGCCATGCCACATTGGGTGGGGCAAACTATGGCTGACGCCATTCCAGCCCATATGCGGGACTTTTAAGTGTTGCTCACCTTCGTACAACTGCGTACCAAAAGCTCGAACATGGCCAGGGAATAACCCCAAGCCCGTCACACCACCATTTTCTTCACTGCTTTCTAATAAAGCCTGCATGCCGACACAAATACCGAGAAAAGGCCGGTCCTGACTCACTTCTTGGATCACATCCAACAGTTTATGACGTTCCATTTCGGCCATACAATCACGTATTGCACCTACGCCGGGCAGAACAATACGATCCGCATCGCGAATCAGCTGTGGATCACTGGTGATTTGCACTCGTGCTGAACCCACATGTTCTAAGGCTTTACCTACTGAGTGTAAGTTACCCATCCCGTAATCAATTACGGCGATGGTTTGCATCACAGACTACCTTTGGTTGATGGCATACGACCTTCCATACGCGGATCCACTTCTACTGCCATTCGCAATGCACGGCCAAAAGCTTTAAACACTGTTTCTATCTGATGGTGAGTGTTCGTGCCACGCAAGTTATCAATGTGCAAAGTCACTTGCGCGTGGTTCACAAAACCCTGGAAAAACTCTTGGAACAAATCCACATCAAAACCGCCTACTAAAGCGCGGCTAAAAGGTACATGCATCTGTAAGCCCGGACGACCTGAGAAATCTAAAGCAACACGAGACAATGACTCGTCCATCGGTACATAAGAGTGGCCATAACGACGCAAACCGCGCTTATCACCTACTGCCTTAGCAAAAGCTTGCCCGATAGTAATACCTACATCCTCAACTGTATGATGATCATCAATATGAGTATCACCCACACATTCAACGTCAAGATCGATCAAACCATGGCGCGCAACTTGATCTAACATGTGCTCCATAAAAGGCACACCAATTGCAAAACGTCCTTCACCAGTACCATCCAAATTAATTGTTACTTTAATTTGGGTCTCAAGGGTATTACGTTCTACTGAAACCTTACGTTCGGTCATGATTTGCTCCACCGCTAAAAGCCGCATTATGCAGCCGAGTTAACTTATTATGCACCTATTATAGGCTTGCAACCTGTATGACCGCTACCGATAGAGGTTTATGAGCGGTACACTTACATATCTATTGAGGAGTTTTTAGTCATGCCTGTTTATTTTGAAAGCGCTGAGCAGCCCAGTACACAAGACTTAGCCGACTTAGAAAAAATCTACGCAGATGCCCCAGCCTGGCTGCTGCCGCCTTACGCTAATGGCAACGCCCTGCTGGAACAAGGCCTAGCGCAAAAAACTTTAGTGGCGGGACGTTTTAATAGCCGTTTACTTGGCGCTGCTTTATTAGAAAAACAAACGGATCGTTGGTTACTGTCACATTTATGTGTACGAGAATTGACCCGCAATCGCGGCGTCGCTCGCAGAATTGTACAAGAAGCCTCACGCTTAGCAGCAGAGGCTGGGGCAGCTCTCGAAGTAGTTATACCTGAAGGTCAACAACACCTTTGCGACTTAGCCCGAGAAAAATCACTGATCATTGCTAAAACTGTTTAAGCTCATCATTGTGCATTAGGCTCTTGCTCAACGGCACACTCACTCATTTTTGTTTACTAGGAGTCAGCCCATGAAAACTTTCGGCAAAGTTATTGGAGCACTACTGCTCATCTTACTACTGCTCGTCGTGGGTGCTGGATTTGCTCTAACCCAGTTCTTTGATCCCAATGACTATAAAGATGACATCCGCCAGCTTGCTCATAAGCATGCCAATATTGAGCTAGAGCTTAACGGTGAAATAGGCTGGAGCCTCTTTCCTTGGTTAGGCCTTGAAATCACCGATGCTAAAATTGCTAGCGCAGACACCCCAGAAGTGCCTTTGGCCACTCTGCGCTTGCTTGGTTTATCCGTAAAAGTTTTGCCGCTATTGCGCAAAGAAATTCAAATGAGTGACATTCGGGTGGATGGTTTAGCGCTGAATTTACAGCGCGATGCTAAAGGTCAGAGTAATTGGGACAACATTGGGCAAAGCAATGACCAGTCCGCCTCTACTAGCAACCCCACAACCCCCGAACCTGCAAAAGACGAGCATACTGACGTCTCATCGCCCACCGTTGAGGTAGCCAACACACCACTGCAACTGGCTATTGATAGCTTAATCGTTAACGGCGCTAGCGTTGTCTATAATGATCAACAAAGCGGGCAACAGTTCAACTTAGAAAGCGTGCAGTTAACCACTGGAGCTATCCGAGAAAACCAACCAGTGGCCGTTAAGTTTTCTGGTTTCTTAGCCAATGCTCAACCAGCCCTACGTGGCCGCATTGAACTGGCAACTACACTTAATATTCAACCTAACCTAGAAACCTTTTTGTTAGATGATTTACGCCTCGCTGGTGAAATATCTGGTGAACCCTTACAAAACAAAAGTGCAAATATCAGCGCTCGAGGTAACCTCGCCTATAACACTGCTCAACAAAGCGCACGTTGGGATAACCTCAAACTGTCAGTGAACCAACTCAAGGCCTTAGGTGAACTACAAGCCACTCAACTCGATACAACAGCCAACATCTCTGGCGCGCTCTCTATCGCTCCGGTGAATTTGCAAGAATTTTTAACCGGTATTGGTGTTGAGCTTCCGCTCATGGCTAATAAAAAAGCTTTAAGTCATATGGAGCTCAACGCTCGAGTGCAAGGCACAGCAAACAGCCTCATTTTGCAGGATATGCAACTGCAGCTGGATCAAACCGCGTTCACTGGTAGTGTCGGTATGAAAGACTTTGCCTCTGGCTTGATTTATGCCCACCTCTCCGGAGACACCTTCAATGCTGATCATTACCTAGCGCCTTCAAGTACAACAGCCGCCACTGAACGTAAAGCTGAAGTTAAACAACAAAGCGCACAAACGGCTAGCGGCAGCAGTCAACTGCCTAATGCACCCTCTAAGTCTCCATGGAACACAGAAAAAATCCTGCCTATCGCCAGTTTAAAAGCTATCAATGCAGATTTAGACTTCAGCTTTGATCAACTCACTTTGAATGCATTGGATATTGCCCAAGCAAAATTCAAACTACAGGCCAAGCAAGGTGTACTGCAACTCAAGCATTTACAAGGTCAGCTCTTTAATGGTGAGTTCCAAGTGGCTGCCCAGTTAAATGCCAATGCGGCGCAACCTACACTCAACCTCACTCATACAAGTAAAAACATTCCCATTGAAAAGATTCTCACTGCACTTGATGAGGAAGTTACAATCACCGGCTTGCTCAATACTAGCTCTACATTGCGGACCCAAGGCAACACTGGAATGGACTGGGTAAAAAACCTACAAGGCAACCTAACCTTTGCACTGAATAATGGTGTTTTACCTGGGGCCGACCTTGAGCGTCAACTCTGTATGGGGATAGCAACTTTAAACCGTAAACAACTGAGCCCCAGCACGGGCAGTAAAGACACCCCTTTTAATCAGTTGAGTGGTCAGTTGAATATCCACAAGGGTGTGGCACACAACCCAGACCTACGCGTTGCTATTCCTAGTTTAGCAGTCAAAGGTAAAGGCGATATTGATCTCAATGTTCTCGGTCTTGATTACTACGCTGGTATTCTCGTTCAAGGGAATACTCAGCCAATGGCAGACCCCGCTTGTAAGGTGAATAAAAATTTCATCAATATCGAATGGCCTGTGCGCTGCCGCGGGCCTTTAGAGCTCGGTGCAAAAGCTTGCCGCATTGATCAAAATGCTTTAGGTAAAATTGCTGCTGATCTCGCCAAAGACAAACTCTCAGAGAAGCTCAATGAGAAAATCAGCGATAAGCTAGATAAGAAACTCGACAATAAAGTCTCACCTGAGCTCAAAGATGCACTCAAAGGGCTTTTTGGCCGATGAAACCTGAAGCTTTTGGTCCAGCCGTAGTCGCTTGGTATGAGCAGCATGGCCGTAAAGATCTGCCTTGGCAGCAAGACGTTTCACCTTACCGAGTGTGGGTTTCTGAAATTATGCTGCAACAAACCCAAGTCACTACCGTCATGGATTATTTCACCCGTTTTATGCATGCCATGCCAAGCGTACACGACTTAGCTGCAGCTCCTTTAGATGAGGTGCTGCACTTGTGGACGGGGCTAGGCTATTACACCCGTGCCCGTAACTTGCATAAAACCGCTCAACTCATTTGCACAGAGTATGGCGGTGAGTTTCCACGCAATGCAGAAGCACTTGCGACCTTACCGGGCATTGGCCCCTCTACTGCTGGAGCCATTGCCAGCTTAAGCATGGGCATTCGCGCCCCCATCCTGGATGGCAATGTAAAGCGTGTCTTAGCCCGTTATAGTGCAGAAGCTCAGTACCCAGGAGCTAGCCTAGCAACAAAACGTTTATGGGCTTTAGCAGAACAACTTACGCCACAACAGGATGTTGCAAAGTACACTCAAGCGATGATGGATTTAGGGGCCACCTTGTGTACGCGCAAACAACCTGAGTGTGAACGTTGCCCTGTGAACAGCGGTTGTTTAGCTTATGCTACTGAGCAGCAAAATGTACTTCCAGCACCGCGCCCACGTAAAACCTTACCAGTACGGCAGGTGATTATGCCGTTGCTGATTAATCAAGATCACACCTTATTATTACAGCAGCGCCCCACGGAAGGTATTTGGGGTGGTTTATGGAGCTTGCCAGAGTTGGACAATATCCAAGCACTGCAACCTTTATTAAACCAATACCAGCTCCTAGAGCAGCGGCAACAACCTTTAACACCGGTACGCCATACCTTCAGTCATTTCCATTTAGATATCGAACCTTGGCTAATTAATGTACACAGCAGTCCCTCTCTTGCTGTGGCCGAAAACAACTGGCTCTGGTATAACCTTTTCAACCCTCCGCGTTTAGGTTTAGCAGCCCCCATCAAGGGGCTGATTGAACGCGCACTTATTCAGTTGCAACAGGAGAATTAACAAGATGACCCGTATGGTTATGTGTCGTAAGCATCAAAAAGAACTCGCTGGTTTAGCGCGTCCACCTTTCCCAGGCAGCAAAGGTGAAGATATTTATAACAATATCTCTCAACAAGCTTGGGAAGAATGGCAAACCCACCAAACCATGCTGATTAACGAGCGTCATCTGAATATGATGGATGCTGATGATCGCAAATTTATTATGGCGGAAATGGACAAATTCTTTGCCGGTGAGGCCTTCGCACAAGCTGAAGGTTATGTTCCACCCAGTAATAATTAAATATTTTCAATAAGTTACTTGACGGCGACATTAAAAGACTGTTTAATAGCTGCCGTTGGCCCGGATAGCTCAGTCGGTAGAGCAGAGGATTGAAAATCCTCGTGTCGGCGGTTCGATTCCGTCTCCGGGCACCATATTTAAAAAGCTCATTCAGATGAATGAGCTTTTTTTTGCGTAAAATTTCGCAATGCTTGCTGTGTAGCCCCATCTCGATATGAGTATACATGTCCTAAATGACAAGCCGTATACTACTCCGCATCAACAATGCTTTTTACCTATCGAGTGTGTTGCCCTTATGAAGACTGATCGCGCCTTATTGAAGTATTTCTTGTTATATACAGCATTAGTTTGCGCATGGCTGTTAGGCAGCTTTTACTGGCAAGCTAATCGAGCAATTCATACCGATCACAATGCTTTAGCTTTATTCATTAACTTAGTGAGTTTGGCAGTCTTCTCTGCTGTATTTTGGTTTCTCGCCTTAATTCTTTATAACAAGCACCAAGCCAAACTTGAAGCCGGTGCAAAAACGCAGCTAAAGCGTCTAAAATTAGCTTTAGATGCGGCTCAAGAAGCACTTTGGGATTGGAGTCTGAATGACGATGAAGAAATATTCTTTTCCGCCGCCTACTGCGCCAAGCTGGGCTACACCCAAGCAGAGTTTGGTAACAACCAAAGTGCTTGGCAGAAGCATTTAATTCCAGAAGAACGCGAACGGGTTTACCGTAATGTCATGAACTTTATTGCTGAGGGTGATGGTGATTATGACAGCACCTACCGTATGCAACATAAAGATGGCAGCCAACGTTGGATTCGCTCCCGTGGCCGTCTCATTAAAAATGCTAACGGTATACCTGTTCGTCTCATTGGTATAGCCCAAGACATTACTGAACAACGTGGCGCTGAAGAACGCTTAAAACAGGCCCATGCGGTCTTTGAAAGCACCAATGAGGGAGTGTTAATTACCGATAGTGATAATACCATTATCCATATCAACCCCGCGTTCAGTCGCATCACCGGTTACAGCCCAGAAGAAGTGATTGGGCAGACCCCACGTATGTTTAAGTCTGGGCGCCACACACCCGAGTTTTATCAAAATCTTTGGAAAACTTTAGAGACAACCGATGAATGGCGTGGTGAAATTTGGAATCGTCGCAAAAACGGTGAAATTCTTCCGCAATATCAAACCATTCGTTTAATTCGCGATGAAAATGGCTTTATTTCTCATAATGTCGCGGTTTTTTCTGACATTGCCGTACTACACAATTCCCCCGCACAATTGAGCTACCACGCTTATTACGACCCATTGACCGGTTTGGGTAATCGCACACACTTACAAGAACGCTTAAAAACCCTTTTACACACCTCAGCCCAACAGCAACAATCAGGTGCAGTACTGCTCATTGATCTCGATAATTTTAAACACATCAATGACAAGCTCGGCCATCATTTAGGTGACCAACTCTTGCAAGCTGTGGCCCAGCGCATCAGTAAAGTGGTGCGCAATAAGTGTAGCTTGGCACGTATTGGTCGCGATCAATTTGTTGCCGTTTGTGACTGTCTTGAATCCACCGAACAAGCCACTGCTTTAGCCGAGCAAACCTTAGCGCACATGCATGAGCCTTTCCACTTAGATAATAAAGTTATCAAGGTCAGTCTTTGTGTCGCAGTTGAACAGCTACCCAACTCAACCAATAACCCTGAAGCCTTGATGCACAGCCTTGAAAACACCTTAAAGCGCGCCAAAGCACAGGGCCCTGGCTCTTTTGCTTTAGCTCAGGATCACACCGCTCAGCTATAACGCTATGACTGCTCACCGCTCTAAAGGGCGATGCTTCTTGCTTCATAGGTTCTAAGCCGCGCCTTAAATGCTAGCAAAGCTTAAAAAGAACAGCATAAAAAAAGGCGCGGCCACGGTTAAAATAAGGCCACTAATAATGGCGGTTGGGACATAGGCGTAATTACAGGCTTTACGCACAAAAGGTAGAGTTGTATCCATCGCCGTGGCACCGCACACACCAATGCTGCTGTTAGCATAATTACGACCCAATAGGAAAACTACAGTTAAGCCTATCAACTCGCGCATTAGGTCGTTGAGTAACGCCACGCTTCCGTAAGCATCGCCCAAATATTGCCCAGCTAAAGCACCTGACAAACTAAACCAACCAAAGCCTGTACTCAGCGCCAAAGCCACCGCCAGCTCTTCTCCGGTCGTAAAACTGATCAAAACGCCAGCTATCATTGAACCCACCATCACAAGCAGAGGAATCAATAATACTCGGGGTGCCAACCAAGAACGGCTAATCGCCACTTGGGCCAAATCTAAACCAATCAAAAACAATAAAATATACAGCCAATAGGAAATATTAAAGAGTACATCACCTAGGTTAGTTTCATGCCAATGCAAGCGGTAAAAAAAAGCTCCCAAGAGCACCAAACTAAACGCAATGAGACATTCTTTAATCGGATACCACAAAGCAGTCCATGAACTTGGTTCACCATCCTCTACCCCGGGCTTACGGTTAAAGGGCAAGATGATGGCAAACACCACAAGGCTAATGGTAAATGCATAAACTGAAGCGTGCTTAAGGATGCTTAAACCAGCCGCTAACGAGCTAAAAGCTTCCCCAGATTCCAAACCAATAACAAATAAAATCACCCAGACCACGGGTGTAATCGAGCCGACTGTTTTATTGATAATACCTTTAGGGAGCACCTTACCGAACGCATAACCACCCACTAAAAAAAGCAAAATAGGTACCACAGACGATAAAATATTATGCAATACAGCCGTCACAAAAAGCCTCTTAGAATCAAAATAGAATCAGTTGGAAAATAATAGGCGCCTAGTCTAGTGCATTGCCCATCCAAAAGCGGCTGTTATAGGCAGTTTTTTTGACATCCTCCCCGTCCTTTAGGACGGGGAGGATGTCAATGCTTAAACCACGAAAAGCACCTGTCTTAGCGGCAAGTGCTTTCAAGCTGGCAGGGGGCGCTTAGAAATCGCCCCATAATTGTTGTGCCACACTTAACGCGACAACAGGGGCCGTTTCAGTACGCAATACACGGGGCCCAAGACGAGCAGGATGAAAACCATGCTCTCCTGCGCTCATCACTTCTGTTTCAGTTAACCCTCCTTCTGGACCAATTAAAAAGGCTAAACGCTGTGGCGGCTGATGCTCAGTCAATGGCTGAGCCACGGGGTGTAAAACCAGTTTTAAATCGGCCTCAAGCACCGCTTGCCAGTCTTTTAAAAGTTGTGGAGGATGAATTACAGGAACCTGTGAACGCCCACATTGCTCACATGCACTGATCGCTACTTGTTGCCAGTGCTCCAAACGCTTTTGTATCCGCTCTGCATTTAAGCGCACCTCACAACGTTCAGTAAATAGCGGAGTAATTTCTGCCACACCCAATTCCGTAGCTTTTTGAATTGCCCAATCCATGCGTTCACCGCGAGATAAACCTTGTCCTAAATGGATGTGTAAAGCTGAATTCGGCAACCCCCGCACCACCTCATGTAGCTCAACCCTAACGGTTTTTTTGCCTACATGAGTCAATTCACCAATATATTCCTGCCCGCTACCATCAAATAACTGTACTTGAGCCCCTACAGTTAAACGCAAAACACGGCTTAAATAGTGTGCTTGTGCTTCCGGCAGCTCATGCTCACCTAGCGCCAATGGCGCAGCAACAAAAAAACGCGGTAGCGACATTTTTAAACTCCAGCGATAAAAAACCACGCTATGGTGCGTGGTTTTTTATAGAGCGTCTAGCGCTTAATCACGCACAGCAAGATCAATGCCTTCGGTGGCTACTTCTGCCAACCAATGGATTTGCTCTGGGGTAATCACATAAGGTGGAATAAAGTAAGTCACATTGCCTAGTGGGCGCAATAAAGCCCCTTTCGACATGGCATGTTCAAACACTTTAAGACCACGACGCTCTTGCCATGGATAAGGCTCCTTAGTCGCTTTATCTTTGACCATTTCAATAGCTAAAATCATGCCAGTCTGACGTACTTCGGCTACATGCGGGTGATCTTTTAAATGTGCTGTGGCATCGGCCATGTGTTGCGCTAAAACTTTGTTTTTCTCAATCACATTATCTTGCTCAAAGATATCCAAAGTTGCCAAAGCCGCAGCACAAGCCAATGGATTCCCTGTATAGGTATGGGAATGTAAGAAGGCGCGCATGGTATCGTACTCATCATAGAACGCTTGATACACATCCTCTGTGGTCATAATGGCAGCCATAGGTAAATAACCACCCGTGAGCGCCTTCGATAACACCATAAAGTCAGGTGTAATATCTGCTTGATTACAGGCAAACATAGTTCCCGTGCGCCCAAAGCCCATGGCGATTTCATCCACAATTAAATGCACGCCATAGTGATCACAGGCCTCACGTAATAAGGCGAGGTAAATAGGATGATACATCCGCATTCCTGCTGCGCCTTGCACCAAAGGTTCAAGAATCACTGCTGACAATTCATGATGGTGCTCATCTAGCATCTGCCGCATGTGCTCAAACATCACACGGGAATGTGCTTCCCAGCTCACCCCTTCTGGTCGGTTATAGCAATCTGGACTGGGCACTTTAATGCAGTCCATCAACAAAGCCTTATAAGTCTCTGTATAGAGTGCTACATCGCCCACCGCTAAAGTCGCAAGGGTTTCACCGTGATAACCATTACTGATGGTGGCAAAACGTTTTTTCTCGGGTTTACCATGATTAAGCCAGTAGTGATGGCTCATTTTTAGCGCCACTTCAATGCCCGAAGAACCATTATCGGCATAGAATACGCGCTCTAAACCTGGTGGGGTTAACTTGACTAAACGCTCAGAAAGCTCAATCACGGGCGCATGACTAAAGCCAGCCAGAATGACATGTTCCAACTGATCAAGCTGCTGCTTAATACGATCATTAATGCGTGGATTACAGTGCCCAAAGATATTGGTCCACCACGAACTCACCGCATCTAAATAACGACGACCATCAAAATCTTCCAACCAAATACCTTCAGCGCGACGAATCGGCACAATAGGTAATCTTTCGTGGTCTTTCATTTGTGTGCAGGGATGCCATAAAACGTCTAAATCACGTTGCATCCATTGATCATTTAAACTCAATTTACTACTCCCATTAATGGACGTTTTAGCCTAACAGATGTGTCTAAAACTGACAGAAAAAATTGGTCACTTCATGACTTGCTCTATCAATCAGTACTCAGCTGTAACTCAAGGCAATGCCGTTCACCGGGAGCGAGGAGCAGGTGATCCTCTAATACATTAGCACTTTCAATACATAGCATGTGCTGCCAAGCATCCTCAGCAAAACCACTTAGGTCTTTAGCTTTAGCAATCCAAGGATTCCATACAATGGCAGAACTTGAACCTTGACTGCACAAATGAATACGCCGCTGCCAGCCAGGATCAATGATTTGTAAATGCTGAGGTACTTGCACATAGACTCGATCAGTTTCACCATTCAAGGTCAGTACGCCCTGTTGTTGGCGTAATTGCCACTGCTCAAGGGTTTCATAATAAGTACAACCTGATAAGCCATTGACCTGTACCTGACGAATGTCACTGACAGCAAAATAACTATGTAAGGCCTGACTGATGGCCAGTGGTTGTGTGCCTACATTATGATTCTCTAAACGGATACTCAGCCGCTCATTAAGCACAATATGTAATGTCAAATATGCTGCATGCGGCCAACCTGCTAAGCCGTGACTGGCATCCAGCTGCAATATCAACTGCACGCCTGTTTCATCAACCCTCTGCTGCTGCAGTTGCCAATCTAAAGTGCGTGCCAAACCATGAAACGGTGCTGCGCCTGTAATATTTTTTTGTACTTCGAGAGGATTGCGCTGAAGATCTCCAAACCAGGGCCAGCAGACAGGTACACCGCCACGCACACTTTGTCGGGTCACATACTCGGCACAATCACTGAGCCAAATCACTGGTGGCTGCTCAATATCGGGGAAGTAACTCAAAATTTGCCCGCCCTGTTGGCACACATCCAGCTGGGCAGAACCAAAGCGCAAACGCCATCCCTGTAAGCCGGAAAAGTTCATTGCACTAATGCTCTGCTGCATCCTATTCTCCTGATCCTACGTTCTTGGTTATCAATGGCGCGTAAAAATCCCATACATTTAGTACGAGGATGGATGCTCTAGGCATCACCGTTTCTTCAGGACGATGAGTATGTCAATTACCGTAAATCTGTTGTGGTAACCAAGTAATGATCTCCGGCCAAATATAAGCAACCACAAGCATCATCAGTTGAATCGCAATGAAAGGCAGCACCCCACGATATATGGTGCGCGTTGCCACCGAGGCAGGAGTGACGCTGCGTAAATAGAACAAAGAGAAACCAAAGGGTGGTGTTAAGAACGAGGTTTGTAAATTCAGAGCAATCATCACACCAAGCCAAATAGGATCAAGCCCCATCGCCAATAAGACGGGGCCCACAATGGGCACCACCACAAAGATAATTTCAATAAAATCGAGAATAAAACCCAGCAGGAAAATCACCAGCATAACCAGGAAGAATGCTCCGATCACACCACCGGGTAATTGCTCAAATACATTCTCAATCATGACATCACCGCCAAAACCGCGGAACACCAAAGAAAACAGCGATGCACCAATCAAAATCAAAAATACCATGGCACTGATTTCTGCGGTGCTATGGGAAACTTCGCGCAAACGAGCAAAATTGAGCTGCCCTTTCAACCCTGCCAACAATAAAGCACCTATAGCCCCCACCGCAGCAGCTTCAGTGGGTGTTGCTACACCAGCTAAAATAGAGCCCAAAACCGACCCCATCAATACCAACGGTGGAATGAGAGCTTTGAAAAGGCGTCCCCATTGAATGGGCCCTAAAGCTTCTTGTGGCAAAGCCGGTAACTTTTTTGGCTGAGTAATCGCCACAAAAATCAAATAGGCGATATACAGCAATACTAATAAGACACCGGGAATTAATGATCCAATGAATAAATCCCCCACGGATACAGTTTTCGGTGTAAACACGCCCATGCGAATTTGGGCCTGTTGGTATGCACTGGCTAATACATCACCAAGTAGAACTAAAATAATCGATGGCGGGATCACCTGCCCTAAAGTACCAGTCGCCGCTAGAGTGCCAGTAGCGACCGCAGGATCATAACCACGACGTAACATGGTTGGTAACGCCAGCAAACCTAAAGTCACTACCGTCGCACCCACCACTCCAGTACTGGCAGCTAATAAAGCCCCAACCACACACACTGAAATGGCCAAGCCACCACGCAAAGTACCAAATAAACGTGACATGGATTCCAATAGGTCTTCTGCCACTCGCGATTTTTCTAACATCACCCCCATAAACACAAACAGCGGCACTGCCAGTAAGGTTTGGTTATTCATAATGCCAAACAAGCGGTTCGGTAAGGCTTGTAAAAAGACCGGATCAAAAACACCGCTGAACATGCCAATGACAGCAAATAACAAAGAGACACCACCCAGCACAAAAGCCACTGGATAGCCCATGATTAAAGTCAGGCAAATGGTAATAAATAAAGCAATCGCTAATACTTCAGTCATTTTGTCCATCCTCAGCCACCTGCGGCGCGAACAATTGCTTTATCAGTAACACTAAGTCAGAAATCCCTTGCAGCAACAAACTCACCACCAACAATAAAATGATGCTCTTTTGCAGGTACATAAAACCTAAACCACCAGTCTCTCCAGAGGTTTCTTTTATCGCCCATGAGTTGGCTACATAGTCCCAACTGTTCCAACCTAAAAATAAACACATTGGCAACAATAAAAATAGGTGGCCAGTGGTATTCACTAAAGCTTTTTTACGCTCAGAAAAGTTCTGATAAAAAATATCCACACGCACATGGGCTTGGCGTTGCAATGCCCAAGCAGCAGTCCCCATAAAGGTCAACGCATGGGCATACATCACTGCCTCCTGCAATGCAGTAGCCCCAATACCAAAGGCATAACGCATCACTACCACGCAAGCAGTACCTAAAACTAAAAATAATGTCAGCCATGCACAGGCTCGACCCAACATAGAATTAACAGCCTGAATCGACGCAGCAATGCGTACTGGCCAAGATGATAAGGACATAAAAAACTTCTAAAAACCAAATGAATCGCCAATTGTAGGGGTTGTAAGCCCAATTGGCCATGCACAGTTATTGGCTAATCACGTTGGGTAACTGTTCAGCAAGTTTCTGGATATTCAATGGCGCGCGAATAAATCCATATTGACGACCATCGGGGTTTAAAATCGCAAGATTACCGCTGTGATCAACGGTATAGCGTGGCTGACTGGTATCTCCAGGAATAAAAGGAATACTTAACGCGTTACTTAATGTTTGAATGTCTTTGAGTTCGCCGGTCAGTCCCGTAAATTCAGGATCAAAATAGTCTAAATAAAGCTTTAATTGTTCAGTGGTATCTCGATGAGGGTCAACGCTGACCATTAAGACCTGAAGGTTTTGGCGTGCTTGTTCCGGTAATTGTTTTTTCAACTGACGCAGTTCCGCTAATGTGGTCGGACAAATATCTGGGCAGAAGGTATAGCCAAAAAACACTAAGCTCCACTTACCAGTTAAGTTTTGTGTATTGATCTGTTCACCTCGAGTGCTGACCAGTTGCAAGGCTGGCAGTCCGCGACTACTGGGTAAAGTAACAATCCCCGCTTCACGCATGGCGGTGCTGCGGTCATTGCCAGACGTTAAATAGTTACCCGCTAACAGACCGATAATTACGGCAAACAATACGCCTAAGATGCTTAAGATCAGTGTGCGCCCTTTACTTAAATACGGCATAAAATATCCTTAAAGTAGATGTAATCTGTGTCTGATTATAGATGGAACAAGGAAGGTTAAGCTTGTGTCGAGATGCCGCGCTAACTGTAGCAATATAAATCAAAGTTAATCTATTGCAGGGAAAGTAGAAGGCATCACCTTCACAAGCGCAGCGTTTTAGTCTTACCCTGTTACACTATGGGCCATTAAAGTTAAGGAGTCATCCATGTCTGCCCACCCATTTGCTGCATTAACGCCTGATCTCGTTTTAGATGCAGTCGAAAGTTTAGGCTTCTTAAGTGATGCACGAGTTTTAGCGCTGAATAGCTATGAAAATCGTGTGTATCAGGTGGGGATTGAAGATAAGACACCCTTGATCGCTAAGTTTTACCGTCCTGAACGCTGGACTGATGCTCAGATTCTTGAAGAACATGGATTTTCTTTTGAGTTAGCAGAATGCGATGTTCCTTTAGTAGCTCCTATGCAGCTCAATGGACAAAGTTTGTTTGAGCATGCTGGTTTCCGTTTTGCGTTATTTGAACGTCGTGGTGGTCGTGCTCCCGAGCCCGGTAATTTAGATCAGCTGTATCGTTTAGGACAGTTATTGGGACGCTTGCATGCTGTGGGTGCTCACCAAACTTTTCGTGACCGTCCAGCAATTGATGTCACCACTTATGGGCATGCTCCTTTTGCACGCTTACGCAGTGGTGAACATGTACCGAAAAGCTTGCGACCAGCGTGGGAGTCAGTGGTTGCTGATTTGCTGATTAAAGTTGAGCAACTATTTACTGAGCATCCGTATACCTCGATTCGAGTGCACGGTGACTGTCACCCCGGTAACTTGTTGTGCCGTGATGATAGCTTCTTTATTGTCGACTTAGATGACTGTCGCATGGGGCCGGCTATCCAAGATTTATGGATGATGTTGGCTGGTGATTATCAAGAGCGGTTATCACAACTGTCAGAACTGGTGGATGGCTACCAAGAATTTTATGATTTCTCCCCCCGTGAATTACCTTTAATTGAAGGTTTACGCGCTTTACGCTTATTGCATTACAGTGCTTGGCTAGCCCAACGTTGGGATGACCCAGCTTTTCCACAAAGTTTTCCTTGGTTTGGTACTGAACGCTATTGGGGCGAACAAATTCTGATTTTGCGTGAGCAGCGTGCAGCCCTAGATGAACCTTATTTAAAACTTTTTTAACACAGATACAACAGCTGTGCGAATGCAGCTTATGATCAATTAAATTTTTAGTTAGCTGGCTAATGATATGAGTGCTACACCGAATTTACGTCGCGGTTACGTGCTGGGCTTAATGGCTTACAGCATTTGGGGATTATTCCCCCTATATTTCAAAACTTTAAGCCATGTACCCGCGGAAGAGATCTTAGCTCACCGTATTATTTGGTCAGCAATTTTTAGCACAGGCTTGCTATTGGTTTGGCGTCATAAAGGCTGGTGGCAAGAGCTCTATCGACATCCGAAACGTTTACTCGTTTTAGCTGTGTCAGGTGCATTGATTGCTAATAACTGGCTCATTTATGTATGGGCGGTGGGACAAGATCGTTTGGTAGAAGCCAGCTTAGGCTATTACATCAGTCCCATTGTAAATGTTGTTTTAGCAATGCTTTTTCTACGTGAACGTTTACGGCGTTTGCAATGGATTGCGGTTGGATTAGCCGCAATGGGGGTTGGCTTGCAAGTTTGGGGCCTAGGTAAAGTCCCCTGGATTTCTTTAGTACTAGCCATCTCATTTGGTTTTTATGGTTTGATGCGCAAACAAGCGCCCGTTGCAGCGCTGCCAGGATTAACCGTAGAAACTTGGTTTTTAGTCCCAGTAGCTATGATTTGGCTATGGATTAATCCGCAGTCAGTCAGTATGCAAAGTGACTTTTTCGGTAGCTCGCAAATGCTGTGGTTAGCTGCTGCTGGCCCCGTAACTTTATTACCTCTGTTATGTTTTAACGCTGCGGCCAAACACTTACCTTATGCTTCACTGGCATTTTTACAGTACATCACACCAACGGTATTACTGTTGCTGGCAGTACTGCTTTATAAAGAACCGTTTTCTACTGAGTCGTTAATCTTTTTTGGCTTTATATGGGCCGCTTTAGCAGTTTATAGCTGGGACACTTTGCGTGTTTTAAACTCTGGCCGTAAAACAGTTATTAAAAAGTAATCAACAGCTGTAACCCTCTATATATGGGTCTTACAGAATGTATGCACAAAGTTATCCACAAGATGTTTGTGTTTAATATGCATAAAAATTAAGTCTTAAAAAACGAGTAACCGGCATCGAAATTTACCTGATGGTGTATGAGGTTGTTTTACAATATAGACGGATGATTTATACACTATAGATACGTTTGATACGGGCTTGCTGAAAAAGACTGCTCAAAAAATAAACACCTTGCTGTAAGTCACGTAGAATCAGGTGTTGCAGTAACTCTAAACAGCTTATCCACAGGGCCATCCCATGGCTTTGTGTACAGTTTAAAAGCTCTGACTAAATTTTGATCAGCACGCTGTAAGCCTTGATTTAACTGCCTTTCAGCTAAGCCTCCCCAGCTTTAT
>NZ_JAXIVU010000021.1:0-3190 GCF_034259425.1 Denitrificimonas halotolerans | reverse complement strand
CGGAGTACTGTAGACAATCCCCCTATTGGGTTGATTTTTTACGCTGTGGATAAACTGAGCGCGGGTTTGCTGAAAAAGACTGCTCAAAAAATAAACACCTTGCTGTAAGTCACGTAGAATCAGGTGTTGCAGTAACTCTAAACAGCTTATCCACAGGGCCATCCCATGGCTTTGTGTACAGTTTAAAAGCTTTGACTAAATTTTGATCAGCACGCTGTAAGCCTTGATTTAACTGCCTTTCAGATAAGCCCCCTAGCTTATCCACAATTTTCATCCAGTAATTAAGAAAACTTATTCAAAGTAAAGTATTTAAGGAGTTGAATGAATCACCTGATTCCTTACTTTATCTATTTTCTACACTGCAGCAGTTTTGTTGTCTTTTTCTATACTGCAACACTCACTCGTTGCAGATATTTTGACTTATACATATAAGAATTAGTTCTAATTAATAAAACAACTAGGTGTTATTATTATAAGAGATCGCCTCTACACACCATAATTCGCGCCCCATAACAGCACTACTTATTGCAATGTGAGCGCTCTGTTTAGGCCAAATCATGCATTACTAACTCACGGCCAATTTGGAGCTGATATGAATCAGGCAACCACTATTCCTGCTGCGCTACAAGCTACTTTTACCCCCGGCGAAGTCGCTTTAATAGGAGCGGGACCTGGCGATCCAAGCCTGCTCACCTTGCGTGCTTGGAGTTTATTACAACAAGCCGATGCCGTGGTGCATGACCGTTTAGTAAGTCAAGAGCTTTTGGATATGCTACCTGCAAACTGCCAACGTCACTTTGTCGGAAAGGCCAGTGGCCAGCACAGCATGCCACAAGAACAAATCAACCAATTGCTCTGTGATTTAGCTGAAAAAGGTTTACGTGTTGCACGCTTAAAAGGTGGTGATCCTTTTATTTTTGGTCGCGGAGCAGAAGAATTAGACTTCCTTTTGCAACGCAATATCAATTGCCAAGTTGTGCCCGGTATCAGTGCTGCTTCAGGTTGTACCGCTTATGCTGGCATTCCACTTACGCATCGAGGTGTCGCCCAATCTTGTCAGTTTATTACAGGTCACCTACAAAATGATGGTGCATTAGATTTACCTTGGGAAAGTTTAGCCACCCCTCACAAAACCCTAGTGTTTTATATGGGGCTCGGCAGCTTGAAAGAAATCTCGAATGGATTAACACGAGCGGGTTTAGCTGCAGACACCCCTGCTGCCCTGATTGGCAGTGGGACTTACACTGAGCAAAAAGTTGTGCGTGGTACCCTCGCACAACTCAAAAAAATGGCCATTAATGCTGAACTCAAACCACCCACGTTAACGGTTATCGGTCATGTAGTTGATCTCTTTGCTGAGTACCCACTACAACACCCAGCTCACCTAAATTCTGCAACAGTCTCCGTTAGTCCTGCAGCTTAATTGAATTGAGCCCTACCTAGCTTTTGAGGCGATAAATTGTTTGATCGCCTCAAAAGCTGATTGACATCCTCCCCGACCTAAAGGACAGGGATTCCTACTGCTAGACGACCATGCCCGGCCGCGAGAATGTTACGTGCCGCGTTGATATCGCGATCGTGGGTGACACCACACCCACTGCACGTCCGTTCTCTTATTCCAAGTCCTGCGATACCTTTCGGCCTCGATTCGGGCAAGCTGCCGCAACTCGAACAGGTTTGGGTGGTGTATGCCTCGTCAATTTCCTTAAAAACAATGCCTGCGTGAGCGCATTTATAGTCCAGCATTGTTTTTAATTGACCCCAGCCAGCGTCCAACACTGACTTGGCCATCGTGGTTTTAACGAGTTTTAAACTACTGACATTACCGACATAGATTTCACCGCAGCGATTGACTAGCTTACGGCTGAACTTGTGCAATGCGTCTTTTCTACGGTTAGCGATTTTCGCATGAATGGTTTTGACTTGGGTTTTATGTCTGGCTCGTTGCGCTATGGCTAATTTTTCCTCAAGGCCACGATAGAAGCGGCCCGCTTCTAGCTTGGTGCCGTCCGAGCAGGTGGCTGTATCAGTTAAGCCAAGATCAATACCGATGCGGTCTTGGCCTTTGGTTGGTTCGATCTCCATATCAACCACAACATTGAAGTACCAGCGGCCACGGGCATCTTCATTGAAACTGGCCGAGCGAAACTTGTATTGGTTCAAGCCGTAGCTGTCCCAGACCTTAAAATAGTGGCCGTTGTGGTAGACCTGCCCGTTTTTCCATTGAGCTGCACCTGTATTGACGGGTATCCAGCCCAGTGAGCGGCGTACACCGCCTGATTTGCGCCAGTTCAGCCGCACTTTCTTAAACTGCTTGCGGCGTATGACATACTCACCTGTAATGCACTGTAAGGTTTGGCTGTGCAGGCCAAGCTCTTTACCTGCGCCCTTAGTGTAGGGATGCATATCATACGCAGACAAAAACACACCGCGCTCCTTAATCGAGCGGCGGCTTAATTCATTAACAAAATTCCAGACAAAATTGACGCTTCGAGCCATACGGTTTAGCAAGGGCACATGCCTGTCTCGGACTCGAACTTTTAATGTTTTAGTGTGCCTTATCATGCTGTATACAATACCAGTACCAATCTATACTGCAAAGACTTCAGCAACCTGTTAAGAGGTTAAGAGGCTACTTACACAGCCCTGGCTATCCATCCCCGCACTAAAAGTACGAGGTCTTACGCGACTTTGATAAATTCTGCATAGTTGCCCATCGTTCTTTGCTAAAGTACATACAAAATACTACGCCCTAGGAACTGCTGTGATTGAAGCTGTTTGGATTGTTTTTGCTTTTAGCTTAGGTATCGGTGTGCGCCTTATTGGGCTACCACCTTTAATTGGTTACCTTGCGGCCGGTTTTTTAATTGCCGCATCAGGGGACTACCTCAACTTAACCGTAGAGAGCACCCATGCCCTGCAACATATTGCGCACTTGGGCGTATTACTGTTGCTGTTCACCGTTGGCTTAAAATTAAAAGTTAAAAGTCTAGCCCGCCCCGAAGTATTGGGTGGTGGTCTATTGCATTTTTTTATAAGCACCGCAATCTTTGCACCGGGATTTGTGGACTTCCCACAGTTTCATAGACACTCAGCTGCCTCGTTGAGACGTTCTCTTTCTTCATAATCCGCCGGTGATAACTGGCCTAAATGACTATGTCTGCGACGGCGATTATAAAACACCTCGATG
>NZ_JAXIVU010000020.1:0-43654 GCF_034259425.1 Denitrificimonas halotolerans | reverse complement strand
TGAAACGATGTATCGCCGATGGTAGTGTGGGGTTTCCCCATGTGAGAGTAGGTCATCGTCAAGCTTATACAGCAAAACCCCAGTTCAGAAATGAACTGGGGTTTTTTTATGCCCAGAAAAAACAGCAACTGCAGGACAATGCAGTCTGAGTCAGCCGTGTGCAAAATAAAGGACGAACAATTAGAAGCAGATAGAAGTCAGTACTGCACTGTAACATCCAGCCCGAGCAGCGCCACGTTCTGATATGTACATTCGGAGGGGTAACTCAACGCTTGAGTGGCATTCTCATCCTGAGGGCGCCAAGACAGCCTTCCTTAGCCATAACGCTCAAAACATCAGTGTCCTTAAGGGCTCTTGCGTGCAACCATCCTTGGTCTTTTAACCGTGTCTGATGACTCACCTTCCTAGCTCACCTTCACGCAGGCCCTGTTCGAATCACGCTACAGTGCAGTACTTAATTTGTATTCTAGCCTGCAATGACCTGCTGTCAGGGCGACAAAAGTATAGTAATTAACTGTTAAATCTGGACTACAGTGAAAAGATTGTGTGCGGTTTATATTGCTGTTCTATTAAGAGCTTCCCTGCATTCATTGCTTGCAATTGTATTCTCGGTTTTAGCGCCTAATTTTTAGGTTTTGCTGTTAAAATGCAGCTATATTTTTAGGTGCAAAATTATGGATCCAAGAAGTCAGGTGTTATTGCGTAACATCGAATTATTTAAAGGTAATGTTGTATTGGCAGGCTTGCCTGCTGATGCGTTACTTGGTGAGTTACCTGAAGCTCAAGGTTGGAGTTGGCACGCAGGTGAACATACACTATTAAATCAGCGTTTTGATCAGCGCTGTACTTTTTCAACAACACTCTCATCTGTTGATTACAGCGCAGGTATTTTATTTCTGCCAAAGTCACGTGAATTAACTGAGTATTTATTACAAGAATTAGCAGCTAAAGTGGCTTCTGGTGTCATTTTTTTAGTTGGTGAAAAACGTGCAGGAGTGGAGCGTGCAGCAAAACAAATGGCAGCATTTGGTCGTATCAGTAAAGTTGATAGTGCGCGACATTGCCAACTTTGGCGTTGCCAAGTAACAGATAAGCCCGTAATTCCTGAGTTAAATGCTTTGAGTAAACCTTTTACTGTTGAGGCGGCAGGTCACCAGTTACAGATACATACTGTGCCAGGGGTTTTTAGTCATGGGCGTTTAGATTTAGGTACTCGGTTGTTATTAGAGTGTTTAGATGATCTGCCACACGGGCATTATTTAGATTTTGGTTGCGGTGCCGGTGTCGTTGGTTCTTTTTTATTGAAATGTTATCCACAGTTTGAGCTTTCGATGTTAGATGTGGATGCATTTGCGATTCATAGCACAGAGTTGACGTTGGCTGCTAACGGTTTAAAAGCAACGTCTGTTGTGGGTGATGGGATTCATGCAGCCCCTAAACAGCTGGCTGGGATTATTAGTAACCCCCCATTTCATCAGGGTGTACATACACAGTACGAGACTACAGAAACCATGTTACGTGAAGCAGCTTTGCATCTGCAGCCTGGTGGTGAGCTACGCATTGTGGCTAACAGTTTTTTAAAGTATCCGCCCCTGATAGAACAACATTTAGGTTCTTGTACAGTGTTGGCTGAACGTGATGGTTTTAAGGTCTATCGTGCCGTTCGTACTTAACTTGCTTTTAAATTACTAGTTTTAGAAAGGACATAATGTGACTGATAATGCTTTTGTATTTGATGTAGTCGGTGCTGAGCAGTTTGATCAGCTGGTTGTTCAAAACTCTTTTCATAAGCCTGTTTTGGTAGATTTTTGGGCGCAATGGTGCGCACCTTGTAAGGTGTTAATGCCTGTGCTAGAAAAAATCACGGACAGTTATGCTGGAGAGATGCTACTGGCAAAAGTAGATTGTGACCAAGAGCAAGAGATTGTTGCTCGATTAGGTGTGAAAAGCTTACCTACGGTTGTGTTATTTCAAGATGGTAAGCCGGTTGATGGTTTTACTGGGGCTCAGTCTGAGTCGAATATTCGTGAATTACTCGCTAAGTATGTAACCGAGCCAGTTGATACTAAAGAAGCACCTTTAGTTACTGCGCAAAACTTATTTGATAATGGGGAATTTGCTAAAGCGGAAGCTTTTCTTCATGCGCTTTTGACAGGTGATGATCAACAATCTGCAGCTTTAGTGCTCTACGCCCGTTGTTTGGTAGAACGAGGTGCGTTAGCAGATGCTGAAACGGTCATTAATTCTGTAGTTGATGAAGAGCAAAAGCATGCTGTAGCTTCAGTGCGCGCGCAACTTACTTTTTTGCGTCAAGCAGCGGAACTGCCCGATATGGCGGATTTAAAAACGCGGTTGGCAAAAGAACCTCACGATGATGAGGCGCTCTTGCACTTGAGCATCCAACAATTAGCACGACAAAACTATGAGCCGGCTTTGGATAACTTATTGCGACTTTTTATTCGTAACCGTGGCTTTGCTGATGGTGCAGCACACAATACATTGCTACAAGTTTTTGATTTGCTTGGCACTGATAATCCATTGGTTACTCTTTATCGTCGACGTTTATATCAGGCTTTATATTGATCGCTTCGCGCTGATAGTGGAGGTTTGATTGATGCAGCGTTTTATCGCGATATTGCTTGATGCTTGGCGTCATACTGGTACACGACAGCGTTTATTTGCGCTTGCTATTCCGATGATTCTAAGCAATTTATCTGTGCCGCTAGTGGCATTGGTTGACAGCGCCGTAGTGGGGCGCTTGCCACACGCGTATCAGTTGGGCGCAGTAGCTGTAGGGGGTAGCATCTATACCATGTTGGTATGGACGTGTGGCTTTTTACGGATGGGCAGCACAGGATTTGCAGCTCAAGCTGCTGGGCGTAATGATCTACAAGCATTGCGTTATATTTTGCTGCAAAGCCTTGGGTTGGTGCTAGTTCTGACGTTGATTTGTGTTGCCTTAGCTTTAGCGTTTATGCCGCAAGTTTTAGTATGGATGGATACGTCTGGGGATTTGCAGGTTTTGGCGCAAGAGTATGTGCTTATCCGCCTCTATGGTTTACCTGCTGCTTTAATGATGCATGTTTTAGCGGGTTGGCTATTAGGTATTCAAAATGCCCGAGCGGCTTTATGGATGTTACTGACAGCAAACTCAGTCAATATCGTTTTAGATATTTATTTTGTATTTGGTTTGCATTGGGAGGTGGCAGGAGCTGCTCGGGCATCGGTGCTTGCTGAATGGTCAGGTGCTTTATTGGGGTTGTTCTTGGCTTGGCGGTATGTGGATAAAGGACCATTATTAAACTTCTGGCAACATATCCTTATGTGGAGTAATTGGCGCCCACTGCTTTCGGTTAATCGTGATATTTTAATTCGTAGCTTGGCATTGCAAGGTGTATTTTTTACTGTGACCTTCCAAGGTGCACGTCTAGGAGATAGCACTGTCGCCGCGAATGCTTTGCTGCTTAATGGCTTGCTGTTGTGTTCTTATGCTTTGGATGGCTTAGCCCATGCGCTTGAAGCATTAACTGGGCATGCTTTGGGTCAGCAAGATCGCCGCGCTTTACGCCGTGCGTTGTCGTTAGTGAGTCTATACTCTCTGTTGGCTGGGCTGGTTTTTGCGGTGTTGTTTTGGTTGTTTGGCGACCTTTTTATTGCTTTGCAAACCAATATTCCAAGCGTACAAGCAACAGCTGAAAACTATCTGATCTACCTAGCTCTGTTGCCGTTAATTACAGTTTGGAGCTATGTGATGGATGGTTTATTTATTGGTGCAACGCGAGCACGAGAAATGCGTAACTCAATGTTGTTGGCAGTGCTTGTATGTGCACCCGTAGCTTGGTTGTTACAGGGGCTAGGCAACCATGGCTTATGGATTGCCTTTTTATTCTTCATGGCTTTACGGGCAGTGTTTTTAGGTTTTACTGCGCGTCACTTGTCAACTTGGTTTCAGGCGTCAGCTTGAAGCTTGCGCTGTACAAATGCCAGCACTAAACATAGAGCGCTCAGTAGAATCAGAGGCCAAGACTGCCAACGCAGGTAAGGGGTTAAGCCTTGCATAGGTACTACAGAGCCGCGCAGAATAGATTGTTCAAATTGAGGGATGGTTGCATTGATTTGGCCTTTTGGGTCAATCAGTGCGCTGATGCCGTTATTTGTTGAGCGAATCATCCAACGGCCTGCTTCTAAAGCACGCATTTGCGCCATTTGTAAATGTTGCCAAGGGCCGATCGACGTGCCGAACCAAGTGTCATTACTGATGGTTAATAAAATATCGCTTTGTGCGGCCAGCTCAGTAGCAAATTCTGGGTAGACCACTTCATAGCAAATATAAGGGGCGATTTTATAGCCTTTAGCATCGAGGGGCGCTTGCTTGCTAGGGCCGCGAGCAAAGTCTGACATTGGTAGATCAAAGAACGCAATTAAGCCACGTAACATCTCTTGTAATGGCACATATTCACCAAAAGGTACCAATTTTTGTTTTAGATATTCACCATTGCTATCGCCAAGGGTGGTAATTGCATTGTAATAGCGTAGGTCACCGTACGAGTCATATTGGCGCAGGGGTAAGCCGGTAATGAGAGCGGAATTTTGTCGGTTTATAATACGCTCCATGCTATTGAGATAGCCTTGTGCTTGGTCTTTTAAAATAGGCACTGCAGTTTCTGGCCAAATAATTAAGTCGCTTGCGGCTGCATTGAGTGTCAGCGTTTGATAGAGGGCCAGTTGGGCTTCAATTTGCGCAGGATCCCACTTTAAATTTTGCTCAATGTTGCCTTGAATTGCCGTTACTGTAAGCGGTTCTCCAGCAGTTTCTGTCCAGTTTTTTGCTTGCAGTGTGAAACCTAGCCCCCAAAGCGCAAGTATGCTAATCACGGCAGTACAGCGTGACAGTCTTTGCTTATTGAGCAGTAGAGTGACGAGTAGCACACTAGTTAATACTAAAGCAAAAGAGATGAGCCAGACGCCACCTAATGGTGCTAAACCTGATAAAGGACCATCTAACTGACTATAACCTAAATAAAGCCATGGAAAGCCAGTTAGAAACCAACCTCGAAAAGCTTCAATGGTCACCCATAAAGCAGCAAAAGCCCAAGCATTGCTAAGAGTATGTTGCTGTTGTCGAATAAAACGTGCCCAGAGCCATCCGAAAAGAGCTAGAAAGAGTGATAAACCCGCTACGAAAACTGCCGTCAAAAAACCTGCTAAAAAAGGGGGGGCTGCCCCGTAATCATGGATACTGACATAGACCCAGCTGGTACCACTGGTAAACATACCGAGACCAAACGCCCAACCGCGTAGTGCTGCTTGGCTAGGACTCAACTGGCTTAAGCTCAGATATAAAACGGAACAAGCAATAAGGGCGAGCGCCCAAAAATTAAAGGGCGCTAAAGCTAAAGTGATTAAGGCACCAACGGTGAGAGCGAGAACATTGCCTAACCAACCGCGTTGTATCAGCCATTGCATGAGGTATATTCCTAAGTTCATTCAGACGACGGTTGGGACATTGCTCAGCTTAGTCGCTATGTTTAGACTTTTTATTGAGTGGGGTGATACGCAATAAATGTAAACGCCGACTGTCAGAGTTAAGTACACGGAAACGTATTTGATCAATTTCAATGGTTTCATTGCGCTTAGGTAAATGACCAAAAGCACTCATGACTACACCGCCAATGGTATCGAATTCATCTTCAGAGAAACCACTGTTAAAAAAGTCGTTAAAGTCGTCTACAGGAGTGAGAGCTTTAACAATATAATCCCCGGTGGGTAAGGTACGAATATAACTGTCTTCCTCGACATCATGCTCATCTTCGATATCACCGACGATTTGTTCTAATACGTCTTCAATGGTCACTAGGCCAGCAACACCACCATACTCATCAATTACAACAGCCATATGATTGTGGTTGGCACGGAACTCTTTAAGCAAAACATTTAAACGTTTTGATTCAGGCACAAAGTTGCAAGGGCGCAGCAAGGTACGTAAATCAAAGGTTCCTTCATCTTTTTTACTGATTAAAGGCAGTAAATCTTTAGCCAGTAGGATGCCTAATACTTCATCATTGTTTTCCCCAACTACTGGGTAACGAGAATGTGCAGCATCAATAATGGCTGGTAGAAACTCTTCTGGTGTTTGGCAGGCTTTGATGCTGATCATTTGCGAGCGCGGGATCATAATATCGCGTACTTGCAGATCGGCAATTTGAATAGCACCTTCAACAATAGCGAGGGCATCATTATCGAGTAGTTTGTTGCGATTAGCTTCACGCAGCAGCTCGAATAAGTCTTGACGAGTTTTGGGTTCTTGGGCAAAAGCTTGGGTTAATTTATCTAGCCAAGACTTATGCCCGTTGCTAGAACTATCTTCACTCATGATGGTATTGGATCCGTATATTGATTATCGCGATAAGGGTCAGGGTGACCGATTTCAGCCAGCAGTTGGCTTTCCAGGCTTTCCATTTCTTCAGCTTCTTCATCATCTATATGGTCATAGCCTAATAAATGCAAGCAACCGTGGATGACGAGGTGTGCCCAGTGAGCAGGCAGGGTTTTTCCTTGCTCTGCTGCTTCTTGTTCAACTACTGGTACACAAATGACTAAGTCACCTAATAATGGAATGTCTAACAGGCCTTCAGGAATGTCTGCTGGAAAAGACAACACGTTGGTTGGGTAGTCTTTGCCGCGCCAAGTGGCGTTCAGCTCCAAGCCTTCTTCAGCATCGACTAGTCGAATAGTGAGTTCAGAAGGTGCTGTGCGTTGCCGTAATGCTAAAGTGCACCAAGCTAAAAAATCAGCATGGCTAGGCAAGTTACTGGCGGAGCTGGCTACTTGTAGATCGAGCTCAATCAAGGTTGTGGTTCTCTATGTGTGTCAATTTTTTAGCAGCATCATGGCTGGCATAAGCCTCAACAATGCGCTGCACCAGTGGATGACGTACTACATCACTGGATTTGAAAAAGGTAAAGCCAATACCGGGTACATCCTTTAAGACTTTAGTGACATGAATCAGGCCAGAAGCCGTACCGCGCGGTAAGTCAACCTGAGTGATGTCACCGGTAATAACCGCAGTTGAGCCAAAACCAATGCGAGTTAAGAACATTTTCATTTGTTCTATAGTGGTGTTTTGGCTTTCATCAAGAATAATGAAGCTATTACTTAAGGTACGGCCACGCATATAGGCTAAAGGTGCCACTTCAATCACTTGCTTTTCGATCAGTCGAGTGACGTGTTCAAATCCCAACATTTCATACAAGGCATCATAGAGTGGGCGTAGGTAAGGATCGATTTTTTGAGACAGATCACCGGGCAGAAACCCCAACTTTTCTCCAGCTTCGACCGCAGGGCGCACCAATAGGATGCGTTGTACTAATTCACGCTCTAAAGCGTCAACAGCGCAGGCCACTGCTAGAAAAGTTTTACCTGTACCTGCTGGGCCAATACCAAAATTGATATCGTGGGATAAAATCGACTTTACATAGCCTTGCTGGTTTTCTCCGCGTGGACGGATCGAGCCTTTGCGGGTGCGTAAGCTAATAAGATTATTCTGCTTGGCAGAGGGCTCGGATAACTCTTTCATGCTCGACTCTTGCAAAAAGAGGTGCACGAGATCAGGTGTTAAATCTGTGTGTTTGGTTTCACGGTATAAACGACGGATCAGCTGTTCTGCCGTGCGTGTCTTGTCGCGAGAACCGAGCAATTCAAACTGCTCAGCGCGATTACGGATAGTAATGTCTAAGCGTTGTTCGATTAAGCGTAAGTGCTCATCATACTGACCACACAAGTTGGCATAGCGTGCAGCTTCGAAAGAATCCAGAGTAAAACGATACGTATCAGTTGATGTGTTCAAGGGCTTGAAAAATACCTACTCAATAAAAATGAAGCGCCTAGGATACCGCTGCAAAGGCAAAGCGGGAAGAGCCAAAAAGGCGCAGTAATTGACTATTTAGCCTAAGGGGCATGACAGTTATTTTTGAATAAGCTCTAACCTGTTGTTTTAACAGCTATTTTGATGTTTTTTCACAAATCTCAGTCAAGGCTTGAGCCCAGTATTCTTCTGCATTTAAGCATGGAATTAAAACCAGCTCTTGACCGCCAGCTTGAATAAACTCTTTGCGTCCTTCAATGCCCAGTTCTTCGAGCGTTTCAATGCAGTCTGCAACAAATGCAGGTGACATCACTAAAAGTTTTTTTACGCCTTTTTGTGCAAGTTCTTTTAATGTGGCATCGGTATAAGGTTCGATCCACTTATTACGCCCTAAGCGAGATTGAAATGCCACAGACCATTGTTCGGAACGTAAGCCTGCTGCTTTGGCAAACAGTTTAGCGCTACGAATGCATTGAGCGCGGTAGCAGCTATCTAGGACAGCTGAAGGTGCAGTTTCACAGCAGGATTTATCGCTTAAACAGTGTGAACCCGTTGGATCGAGTTTTTTTAAATGACTTTCAGGCAAACCATGGAAACTTAAAAGTAGGTGGTCAAAGCCTTGTTCGAGTTCGGCTGCTGCGCTTTTAGCAAGGGCTTGAATATAGGCTGGGTCTGCATAAAAAGGCGGCACAATATTGAGTTTAAGTGGCAAATTATGCTTTTTAATGCATTGTTCAGCTTCTTGAATAGCCGTTGTTGTCGTGCTGTCAGCGAACTGTGGATAAAGTGGCGCGAACGTTACTGTTTTAACCCCTTGCTTGGCTAGTTCAAGTAAGCGCGTACTGATTGAAGGTTCGCCATAACGCATAGCAAGACTGACAGGACCGTGGGGCCATAATGGACGTACTGCGTCTGTGAGTTGTTCACTGATAACAATCAGTGGTGAGCCTTCTGGCCACCAAATTGAGGCATAAGCTTCGGCTGATTTGGCCGGGCGACTGATCAAAATCAAGCTCACAAGTAAACGACGTAAGGGCCATGGAATGTCAATGACATAAGGATCCATTAAAAACTGGTTCAGATAATTGCGTACATCAGTAACCGATGTGGAGCGCGGTGAACCTAGATTCGCGAGCAGTAAAGCGTGGTCAGACATGTGATGTACCCAGTTTGTATAAAGCTAAAGTGATCCATTGTAAGGGGTTGTAGTTAAAATAGAACCCTCGTCCTTTGCTTCTCAGAGGATAATTATATGTAGCGCTTATATTTCTTGATGGGGATTAGGTTGGTAGGCGCGTATGAATAAATCCACAACATGCTCGACATGAGTTTGTGCCTCGCTAGGGCTTTGGCTTGGGTAGCCAATGAGCAACTGTAAATGACGTGCGCCTTTAAGTAAGGCAAAAAAATGCTCTGCAGCTTGTCGAGGATGTGGAATGTGTAATTGCTTGGTGCGGTCAATGGACCTCAGTAGTTCTTCCATTTTATGGGTAATTCGCAACGCAGTAATCTCATAAAAAAGATGAGAGAGCTCTGGGTTGGTGGTGGCGTGGCTAATAATGAGGCGGTGTAAAGCTATGGACTCAGGACTGTTCACTAATCTTTGAAAACTGTGAGCAAGGGCAAGCAAAGTTGGGCGTAGGTGCAAAGGAGGATGAACAGTAGGGGTGACAAAAAACTCGGCCAGTTGTGTGTCACATTGCGCTTTAATAGCAGCACAAAAGAGTTTTTCTTTGTCGGTGAAATGGTTGTATACCGTAAGCTTGGATACGCCCGCTTCTTGGGCGATGGCATCCATGCTGCAACCTTCATAACCTAAACGTAAAAACAATACCTGTGCCGCCTTAAGTATAGCTGCACGTTTAGTGAGGTTTTTGGGTCGGCCGGGGCTAGGCTTGGCTAATTTTTCAGTCATAGAGATAAATAGTGAACTTGTGAGTACAGTATTTTACTATACTTCATCTGTTCTGTATTCCAGTCGCTGTTGGCAAGGTCAAACTCATCATGTCTTATCGTTTTATTTCTATTGTTGCTTTGTTGTCACTGACTGTGCTGATTGGGTGCAGTAATGAAGAGCCTGCGGTACATAGTGTACGGCCTGTGATGGTGGTTCAACCGACAACTGCGGTTGCGGAAACTGTGGCTTTTCCTGGAGAGGTGCGTGCACGGCTAGAGCCTGAGTTGGCTTTTCGGTTGGGCGGTAAAGTGATTGAGCGTTTGGTGGATGTGGGTGAGCAAGTCAGTACTGATCAGGTACTGGCAAAGTTGGACCCTGAAGATGTGCGTCTGCATCTTGATGCGATGCAGGCACAAGTGTCGGCTGCGCAAGCAAATTTAGAATTGGTGCGCGCTGAGCGTGATCGTTATAAAAAGCTTTTGGATCGGCAGATGTTGAGCCATTCACACTATGATAACGCTGAGAACCAATATAAAAACGGTTTAGCTCGTTTGCGCCAAGCCCGGGCAGAACTTGCGGCAGCTCAGAATCAAGCTGAATACACACAATTACGTGCACCTTATTATGGTGTGATTGCTCAGGTAAAGGTCGATGCTGGGCAAGTGGTGGCAGCAGGACAAAGAGTTTTTGTATTGGCCGTTGATGGCGAGCGCGAGGTGGCTATTCATTTACCTGAACACAGTATTGACTCCTTTAGCGTAGGGCAGCCAGTAGAGGTTGCTATCTGGTCACAGCCTGATCAGCGTTTTGATGGTGAGATTCGTGAAATTGCTCCCTCGGCTGACCCTCGTTCACGCACTTATGCTGCCCGTGTAGCGTTTCGTACAGCGACTGTGGCCGCAGAACTAGGGCAGAGCGCTAAGGTGTATATCCATACCGATGTTGCTAGTCCTTTTGCGGTGCCGTTATCAGCTGTGACCGCTGAGGATAGGGAGGCTTATCTTTGGGTGGTTGATCCAAATACCTCAAAGCTACAACGGCGGCCGGTCAAGGTTGCTGCTTTTGGGCAAGACAGTGTATCTGTGCTGCAAGGGCTTGAGGGGCATGAATGGGTCGTGATGGCTGGTGTACATGTATTGCATGAGGGGCTTGAAGTGCGCCCTGTTGATCGTAATAACCAGTCCATTCAACTCAGTGTTCAGGAGTAATGCTGATGCGTTTTAATTTATCGGCTTGGGCGCTGAACAACCGACCCCTGGTTCTTTTTTGTATGGTGTTACTGGCTATTATTGGCAGTATGTCTTACAGCTCCTTAGGGCAAAGTGAAGATCCACCTTTTACTTTTAAAGCAATGGTCATCCATACGGTTTGGCCAGGTGCTACCGCTGAAGAAGTGGCTCAGCAAGTGACTGAGCGGATCGAAAAAAAGCTGATGGAAACAGGGGAGTACGAGAAAGTAATATCTTTTTCTCGTCCTGGGGAGTCACAGGTGACTTTTGTGGCTCGTGATTCTTTGCATGCGAGTAAAGTGCCCGAACTTTGGTATCAGATCCGTAAAAAAATCAGCGATATTCGCCATACTTTACCGCCTGAGGTGCAGGGGCCATTTTTTAATGATGAGTTTGGTACCACTTTTGGAAATATCTATGCGCTGACAGGGAAAGGCTTTAATTATGCTGTTTTAAAGGATTATGCCGATCGTGTGCAGTTGCAGTTACAGCGCGTGCAGGATGTGGGCAAAGTTGAAATTTTTGGACTGCAAGATGAGAAAATTTGGGTTGAGCTATCCAATACACGTTTAGCTAGTTTGGGTTTGCCATTGAAAGCTGTACAGCAAGCCTTAGCTGAACAAAATAGTGTATCAGCTACGGGCTTTATTGAAACAGCGAGTGATCGAGTGCAGTTACGGGTCAGCGGTCGTTTTGCAAGCGTCCAAGAGATCCGAATGTTTCCACTGCGTATTGGTGAACATACGTTTCGTTTAGGGGATATTGCTGAAGTACGCCGTGGCTTTAATGATCCTGCTGCGCCGCGTGTACGTTTTATGGGGGAGGATGCCTTAGCCATTGCTGTGGCAATGCGCGATGGCGGTGACATTTTAGTATTGGGTCAAGCTCTTGAGGCAGAATTTGCACGATTACAGGAAATTTTACCCTTAGGGATGACATTGCGCAAAGTGTCAGATCAACCTGCAGCGGTTAAAACCAGTGTGGGTGAGTTTGTTCAGGTGCTGGTTGAAGCTTTGGCTATTGTTCTTTTGGTGTGCTTTTTCTCGCTCGGTTTTAGGACAGGTTTAGTGGTAGCGCTGTCAATTCCGTTAGTGCTTGCGATGACTTTTGCTCTCATGCACTACTTTGGCATTGGCTTGCATAAGATTTCTTTGGGTGCGTTAGTGCTGGCGTTAGGTCTAATGGTCGATGATGCCATTATTGCAGTGGAAATGATGGCTATTAAAATGGAACAGGGCATGGATCGTTTTAAAGCAGCTAGTTTCGCTTGGACCAGTACAGCATTTCCTATGTTAACTGGGACTTTAATTACTGCTGCGGGTTTTTTACCCATTGCTACTGCAGAATCGAGTGTCGGTGAGTACACCCGTTCAATTTTCCAAGTAGTCGGTATCGCCTTGATTGTCTCATGGGTTGCTGCCGTTATTTTTGTACCTTATTTGGGCGATAAATTACTGCCCGATCTAGCACGCTTGAAAGCAGCAAAGCATGGCAGTGAAGAAGGTAAACACGATCCTTATGCTACTCCGCTGTATCAGCGAATACGTGCCGTGATCACTTGGAGTGTCAGTCACCGAGCTGTGGTGATCGTGGTGACTTTACTGCTGTTTGCAGGCTCTATTTTCACATTCCGATTTGTACCTAAACAGTTTTTTGCTGACTCCAACCGGCTTGAGCTGTTGTTGGATATTAAGCTGGCAGAAGGTGCTTCACTCAAAGCCACGCAAACGCAGGTGGAAAAACTGGAAGCTTTATTGGCTGATCGGGCAGGTATTGAAAATTATGTTGCCTATGTGGGATCAGGGTCACCACGATTCTATTTACCGTTGGATCAGCAATTGCCCGCTACCAGTTTTGCGCAAATTGTCATGATTACTGAAGACCTTGAGCAGCGTGAAGAAGTGCGCAGTTGGCTCATTGAAACCATGCAGGAGCAATTTCCTGAATTGCGTGCACGTATTACCCGTTTAGAAAATGGTCCGCCAGTGGGTTACCCCGTGCAATTTCGTATCAGTGGTGAACATATTGCTCAGGTGCGCCATTTGGCACGCCAAGTTGCTCAAGTCGTACGTGAGAACAGTCATGTCAGTAATGTGCATTTAGATTGGGAGGAACCCAGTAAAGTTGTGCATTTGAAAATTGATCAGGATCGTGCACGAGCAATGGGGGTTAGTACCTTAGGTGTGTCTGATTTTTTACAGGGTGCTTTATCTGGAGCCAGTGTGGGACAGTTCCGTGAAGGTAATGAGCTGATTGAAATATTACAGCGCGGGACTTTAGAAGAACGAGAAGACTTAGCGAGCCTTGGTAGCTTAGCGATTCCTACGGAGTACGGTAGCAGTGTGTCGCTTTCTCAAGTGGCCAACTTAGAGTATGGCTTTGAGGAGGGTGTGATTTGGCATCGTGATCGTTTACCAACGGTGACAGTGCGCGCAGATATTTATGGTAAGCGTCAGGCCGTCGATGTGGTGCAGGAAATCTTACCGAACTTGCAGCATATACGTGATATTTTGCCGGATGGTTACTTACTGGAAGTAGGCGGTACGGTGGAAGACTCGGATCGGGGACAACGTTCTGTAATGGCGGGGATACCATTATTCCTCTTAGTGGTATTGTCCTTGTTGATGATTCAATTGCGCAGTTTTTCCCGTTCAGTGTTGGTGTTTTTGACTGCACCGCTGGGATTAATCGGGGTTACTTTATTCTTATTACTGTTTAATCAGCCCTTTGGTTTTGTTGCAATGCTCGGTACGATCGCATTATCAGGTATGATTATGCGTAACTCGGTTATATTGGTGGATCAAATTGAGACAGATATTGCACTCGGTCATACGCCTTGGCAGTCTGTGATTGATGCAACGGTACGCCGTTTTAGACCGATTATATTAACTGCCTTAGCGGCCGTGTTGGCCATGATCCCGTTGTCCCGTAGTGTTTTTTTTGGGCCTATGGCCGTGGCAATTATGGGGGGCTTAATTGTCGCTACGGTACTAACTTTGTTATTTTTACCGGCACTCTATGCCACATGGTTTCGTGTGCGCAAAGAGTAAATATTGGGCAAGGGCTGGCTTTTTGAGGTCGGTACTTGCCGCGCCTGCCTAGATGCTTGAAACTCTGCACTATGAATATATTGATTATTGGCCCGAGTTGGGTCGGCGACATGGTGATGGCGCAGACACTTTTTATATGTCTGAAGCAACAACACCCAAATTGCAACATTGATGTGTTAGCGCCGGATTGGAGTCGGCCTATCTTAGAACGTATGCCTGAAGTGCACCAAGCGCTGAGTTTTCCGCTTGGCCACGGGGTTCTGGATATATCTGCACGTCGTAAAATCGGTAAGCAACTTAAAGGTCTGTATGATCAGGCAATTTTACTGCCCAATTCACTTAAATCAGCGTTGACTCCATTTTTTGCAGGAATCCCCGTACGCACTGGTTGGAAAGGAGAAATGCGTTATGGTTTGCTCAATGATTTACGTGTTTTAGATAAGCAGCGTTACCCGTTAATGATTGAACGTTTTATGGCGTTGGCATATCCGCTTAAAACAGAGTTATCAAAGCCGTATCCGCGTCCGCATCTCGTCATCGATGATGCCGAGCGTGATAAAGCGTTGGCTAGCTTTGATTTACAAGTGGGAGATCGGCCGGTATTGGTTTTATGCCCTGGAGCTGAGTTTGGTGATGCTAAGCGTTGGCCAGCTACTCATTATGCTCAGGTCGCTGAAGAAAAAATTCGTCAAGGCTGGCAAGTGTGGATTTTTGGCTCTAAAAACGATCATCCTAGTGGAGAGGATATTCGTGAGCGTTTAATCCTTGGTTTACGAGAGGAAGTGTATAACCTTGCTGGTGAAACATCATTGGCACAAGCCATTGATTTAATGTCCTGCGCCAGTGCTGTGGTTTCCAATGACTCGGGCCTGATGCACGTAGCGGCGGCTTTGAACTTACCTTTGGTTGCTGTTTATGGATCGACTTCGCCAGAGTTTACGCCGCCGTTGGCCGATAAAGTCGCTGTAGTGCGCACAGGTATTGATTGCAGTCCTTGTTTTGATCGCACCTGTCGTTTTGGCCATTATGATTGTTTACGTTTATTAGAACCTCAGATAGTCATTGATGCCTTGAATGACCTGATTGGCACTCCAATTTCCCTGCAAGAGTCTGAAAACTAGTGCGAGTCCTATTAATTAAAACATCTTCATTGGGAGATGTGATTCATACCTTACCTGCGCTGACTGATGCGATACGGGCTTACCCCAGTATTCGTTTTGATTGGGTAGTGGAGGAAGGTTTTGCAGAGATACCACACTGGCACCCTGCTGTGGATCAAGTGATTCCTGTAGCGATTCGTCGCTGGCGCAAAAATTTATTCAAAACATGGCGTAATGGTGAGTGGGATGATTTTAAAAAGCGCATTCACCAACGTCAGTATGACCTTGTGTTGGATGCTCAGGGCTTATTAAAAAGTGCTTGGCTCACGCGTGGGTTTAAAAATGTACCGGTGGTCGGGTTGAGCCGTCAAAGTGCGCGAGAACCGATCGCGAGTTATTTTTATGATCGGCAGATTAGCGTAGAAAGAGATCAGCATGCCGTTGAGCGTACCCGCCAGCTTTTTGCCCAAGCCATTGGTTATAACTTACCAAAGGGTATAGGGCAGTACAGCTTAAACCGTGAAAGTTTAGCGCTAGATGGCCCACAAGCGCCTTATTTACTTTTCTTGCATGGTACAACATGGCCTAGTAAACATTGGCCACAAGAACAGTGGCGTGCTTTAGCCGAAAAGTTATCAGGGCAAAATATAGCCGTTCGTATTCCTTGGGGTAATGATACGGAAAAAGCGCGAGCAGAGGCTATTGCCGCTGGTCTATCTCATGTTCGGGTGTTACCTAAGCTCAATCTCACTGGTGTTGCAGCGCAAATTGTAGGTGCGCAAGCTTGTGTAGCAGTAGATACAGGACTTGGACATTTAGCAGCTGCATTAGATATACCTTGTGTGTCTTTATATGGGCCGACTTTGCCTGGGCGTATTGGTGCGTATGGGCAAGGACAGGTGCATCTGTGTGCGACAGGGCCGAATGCAGGTTTAGGTGATCGGCATTTAGATTGTTTTGAAAACTTGGGTGCAGAACAGGTACTTGCGGCCTTACACCCACTATTGAAAGTGGATAGGTGTACAAACAGTACTGTGGCAGAGACACCGCCAGTTAAGGAAGCCAACTGATGCAATTGGCTTTTATTCTCTATAAATACTTTCCTTTTGGTGGCTTGCAACGTGACTTTATGCGCATTGCTTTAGAATGTCAGCAGCGCGGGCATCAGATACGCGTTTACACTTTAATTTGGGAAGGTGATGTACCCGATGGTTTTGATGTGCGTATTGGCCCTGTAAAAGCTTGGTCGAATCATCGTCGCAATGAAAAATTCTATCAGTGGCTACAGCAGGATATGCAGCAGGCTCCTGTGGATCGGGTGATAGGCTTTAATAAAATGCCAGGCCTTGATGTGTATTACGCTGCAGATGGGTGTTATGAGGATAAAGCGCAAACTTTGCGTAACCCACTTTATCGCTATAGTCGTCGTTATCAGCATTTTTCGGCGTATGAGCGCGCTGTCTTTTCTCCAGAATCATCAACGCAGATTTTAATGATTTCACAAGTGCAGCAACCACTGTTTATACAGCATTACAATACGCCTATTGAACGTTTTCACTTGTTACCGCCGGGGATTGCTAGAGATCGACGAGCGCCCAGTAATGCTGATGAAATTAGGAAGCAGTTTCGTACAGAGTTTAGCCTTGCAGATGACCATCATTTAGTCTTGCAAGTCGGCTCAGGCTTTAAAACTAAAGGTTTAGATCGCACTTTAAAGGCTTTAGCCAACTTACCAAAACATCAGCGTGAAAAGACACAGCTGATCGTTATTGGGCAAGATAACCCTAAAGCTTTTAATGTTCAGGCTGCTGCATTAGGGGTATCGAAGCACATCAAGATTTTAAGCGGCCGTGATGATATACCGCGTTTTCTATTGGGCGCAGATCTACTGATTCACCCAGCGTATAATGAAAATACTGGGACCGTTTTACTTGAAGCATTGGTTGCTGGTTTGCCGGTGCTTGTAACGGATGTTTGTGGTTATGCACATTATATTGCCGATGCAGAGTGTGGGCAGGTATTAAAGAGTCCATTTCAGCAAGAAAAGCTGGATCAGGCCTTAAGTGATATTTTAGCGGACTCCGATTTACGTACGCGCTGGTCAGAAAACGCACTGCATTACGCTAAAACGGCCGATTTGTATTCGATGCCGCAGCGTGCAGCCGATATTATTTTAGCGGAGTCAGCATGAAACTTAAGTTAGACGAGCCCTTTGCCAGTTTGTGGGTAGGGCAAGATCCATTTGTGGCTGTGGAACAGCTGCAAGGCGAAGTCTACCGAGAACTTGAAGCACGACGTACTTTGCGTACTGAGGTTGATGGGCGTGGTTATTTTGTCAAAATTCACCGTGGTGTGGGTTGGGCGGAAATCTTTAAAAACTGGCTCACAGCCAAGGCACCAGTTTTAGGTGCTGAGCAAGAGCTGAAAGCAATTGAACATTTGCAGCGTCACCAGATAGATACAATGACAGCCGTTGCCTTTGGTGTACGGGGCTGCAATCCAGCACAGCAGCACTCATTTATTATTACAGAAGAGCTTGCACCAACAGTGAGCCTTGAAGACTATTGCATGCATTGGTGTGAGAAGCCCCCTCAACCTTCTTTGAAATGGGCTTTAATTCAGCGGGTGGCACAGATGGTCGGAGGTATGCATCGATCGGGTGTGAACCATCGCGATTGCTACATTTGCCATTTTCTTTTGCACACTAACCAAGATATTACTCCGGAGTCTTTTCGACTTTCTGTGATTGACCTACATCGAGCACAAACGCGCCGACAAACCCCTAAACGCTGGCGCAATAAAGACTTAGCGGCCTTATATTTTTCTGCCTTGGATATTGGTTTAACTGAGCGTGATAAGTTGCGTTTCTTACGTGAGTACTTTCAGCAGCCTTTGCGTGATATTTTGCAAGGTGAGAGCGCTTTATTAGCAAAACTAGAAACTAAAGCAGCAAGGCTGTATGCACGTAAAGAGCGTTATGGAGATGCGTTGTAATGTCGGGCTGGCGTTTAGCGGCAGATTATCAGGAGTTGCAAGCAGATTTTGGCAGCTTGGACCGAGTATTTGCCCTTGAAGGTGAGCGCATTACCTATGATCCGATATCTGAAGTGATTCGTGTGAACCGTCAGGGTGTGGATTATTACGTCAAACGTTACCGCAGCGCTGGCAAAGGTTTGCGTCGTTATGATCCACGCCCAAGGATTAAGGCTGAATGGCAAAATTTGAAGCGTTTTGCTAAGTGGGGCATACCAACTGCAGAAGTGATTGCGCAAGGTTTAGAGCGTAAAGCAGGGGCTTTTGTGCGAGGTGCCATGATAACGCGGGAAATACCACGCACTCATGACTTAGCCCATTTGGCACAGCAAGAGAGTCCATTGTTACGCGACGATGCTTGGGTGAAAGGTGTGAGCGAACAAGCTGCTCGAGCAACGCGCATCTTACACCAACATAACTTCACCCATAATGATTTAAAGTGGCGTAACTTATTGGTTGATGATCAAGCTAAAGTATATTTAATTGACTGTCCCGCTGGTACTTTTTGGTGGGGACCAATGCTGCAGTATCGCATTATTAAAGACTTAGCGTGTTTGGATAAAGTTGCTAAATACCATCTGAGTAACACTCAACGTTTGCGCTTTTATTTGCAATATTGCCAGCGGGTACGACTCAACGCCCAAGATAAAAAAAAGATTGCCAAAATAGTACGTTTTTTTGAGGGGCGTGAATGAAAGATTTTATCGATCCAACCATCGCCTCGCTATTGGCGCAACATCAATTGGATAGTTTTACTGCACTGTGGAACTTACAGCTTGACGCTGTTGATGAGGCCAATGCGCGGGGCAATGGTTGGAGCAGTGTTGCTAAGTTAACACTAGGTGAACGAATATTTTATATTAAGCGCCAAGCCAACTATTTAACTCGCACCCTGCACAAGCCTTTTGGTGAGCCCACATTTGCGCGTGAAATGCGCAATATTCAGCGTTATCAAAAACTAGGTATTCCTGCACTGAATGCTGCTTATTTTGCTCAGCGCAAAGTTAATGGCGAGCAGCGTGCAATCTTAATAACCCATGCATTAGAAGGTTGGCATGACTTAGCGCATTGGCAGACGCAGTGGCAAGAACTCTCGAATGAGCAACAGCAAGGCATTGTGCAAGCATGCGCGAAGTTGGCCAAAACCTTGCACGAAGCCAAGCAAGTACATGGTTGTTTTTATCCTAAGCATATTTTTTTACAAAAGCAGGCCACTGGTTTTACCGCGCAATTGATTGATTTGGAAAAAACGCGGCCTATTTTGCTAGGGCGACGTGATCGTATTAAAGATTTAGAACCTTTATTCCGCCGTTCTCAAGTTGTGTGGGGGCGTGAGCAAACGCAGCTTTTTTTACAAAACTATCTTGATAAATGTGATGAGATTCCTTATTGGATGGAACGGTTAGAGGCTCGCCGTAAACATAAGGAAAGCCGCGCATGAAGTTGAGTGCATTGAAGGGGCGAGCACCGCAACTGCCGCTCAATTTGGAGTTGGAAAATGGTCAGTCATTAGTGATTGAGCAGTGGCTTAGAGTTTTACCTGAGCAGCGCTATGTCGGTAAAGCACAATGGCAAGGGCGCAGTGTCTTAGCGAAGCTTTTTGTGGGCCATAAGGGTGTTCGACACCAGCAAAAAGAAGTTATTGGTGCACAGTTATTGCTTGAGCAGGGCATAGCTAGTGCAAGCATTCTTGATGCACAGCAGCACACTGATGGTAGTGCATATGTATTGTTTGAGTTTATTACAGAGGCACAAAGCTTGGCTGATATGTGGGCGAAGTGTTGTATGCAGGTGCCTTTAAGCTCAACACAAAATTCAGTGCTCGGTCAGGCTTTACAGGTTATAGCCAGCATGCATCAACGGGGGCTATGGCAGAGTGATTTGCACTTAGACAACCTTTTATTAAAAGAAGGGCTGCTGTATGTCATTGATGCCGGTGGCGTTGAGTGTGAACAAGCGGGACAGCCTTTGTCCAAAGAAAAAGTTATCGCTAATTTGGCAGTATTTTTTGCTCAATTACCCAGTGCATTTGATGCTCACCTTGAAGCGTTATTGGTTCATTATTTGTTGGTCAATAGCGAGTACGCACTTCGGCTCGAAGTGTTGCAACAACAGATACTTAAGGTGCGGCAGTGGCGAGTGAAGGATTATTTAAATAAAGCGGGCCGTGAATGCAGTTTGTTTAGCGTTACTTCAGGGATGTTTGGCTTGCGAGCTGTTTGGCGGGGAGCGCAAACTGAGCTGGAACCAGTGCTCGATAATTTAGATGGCGCTATTGAGAGCGGGCATATTTATAAAACTGGCGGGGCTGCAACTGTAGCGCGTATTCAACTGGGTCAGCGTGGTTTAGTAATTAAGCGTTACAATATTAAAAATTTTACACATTGGCTTAAGCGCTTTTGGCGCCCGAGTAGAGCATGGCATAGCTGGATTGAGGGGCATCGTTTAAAGATTGTTGGCATTGCCACGCCACAACCATTAGCAGTGATTGAAAAAAGATGGATGGGGTTGCGCGGACGCGCTTGGTTGGTTAGTGAATATTGTGGCGAGCAAGATATAATTGACCGCTTGACTGAATATCAAAATAGCGAAGAAGTACCTGAGGCTGAAGTTGCTGCGTTAGTCACCTTATTTGAGGCGCTTATTCGTGAAAAAATCAGTCACGGTGATTTAAAGGGCCATAATATTTTATGGCATCAGCAACGTTGTTATTTAATTGATTTAGATGCCATGCAGCAACACCGTAGCATGCGCAGTTTTGCTCGAGCATATATTAAAGATCGTGCTCGCTTATTACGCAATTGGCCGCAAGATAGCCCATTGTATCAATTGTTAGATCAGCGTTTACCGCAGCTGCCTCAATAGCAGCTGCCTTAAAGATTAAGAGGCGAAAGATCCATGTCATTAACTGTTCTAGGCCTGTCTGGTGCACTTAACCACGACCCATCGGCAGCCTTATATATTGATGGAAAATTAGTTGCTGCTGTTGAGGAAGAGCGTTTAGTGCGCGACAAGCATGCGAAAAATCGCATGCCCTATGAGTCTGCTAAGTTTTGCTTAGAGCAGGCAGGCATCACACCTGATGATGTCGATGTGGTAGCTATTCCGTTTGCACCTATAAGTATTCTAGAGAAAGCTCGTTGGCATTATGCCAAGCGTTACTGGTATGCCCCAGAGCGTTCGTTAGATGCAATTTTTGCTGGTAATCGTCGTTTTCATCGTTATTACAAAAAAATTCAATGGTGCTTAGAACAGCTCGGTTTTGATTTAAAGAAGATTAAAATTGAACCTGTAGAACATCACCTTGCACATGCCGCCAGTGCCTATCTGTGCTCAGGTTTTGAAGAAAAAACAGCCATTATGGGGATTGATGGCAAGGGTGAATATGCCACTACTTTTTTTGGTTATGGTGAAAAGGGCAAGATTTATAAAATCAAAGAATTTTATGATCCAGATTCCTTAGGTGGCCTTTATGGTGCTATGACAGAGTTCTTAGGCTTTGAAATGCTTGATGGTGAGTTCAAAGTGATGGGGATGGCACCTTATGGTAACCCCGACTTATACGACTTATCACGCTTGGCTAAATTTGAAGATGGTGAGTTAGTCATTAACACCGAATATGCCAACGTGGTGGGTTTGCGTCGTTATAAAGAGAAAGGTAAGGGCTATTATTTTACGCCTAAGCTGATCGAGTGGTTAGGGCCTAAGCGTGAAGGTGATATAGCAGACGACCCTTACATTCATTACGCTGCTAGTGTGCAAGCACTGTTTGAAAAGCTAGCACTAGAGATGATGGACTACTATCTAGGTGACATCATCAAAGAAACCGGTCGTTTGGCTTTTGCTGGCGGTAGTGCACTCAACGTTAAGCTCAATCAGAAAATCATTGAGCGCGATGAGATTAAAGAGTTATTTGTGCAGCCAGCAGCGGGTGATGCCGGTACAGCAGTGGGTGCTGCAGCGTTGATTTCGCAACGCAAGGGCGTACCTGTAGAAAAAATGGAACATGTTTATCTCGGTCCTGAGTACACCAATGAAGAAATCATTGCCGCTTGTGCGAAGCACCCAGATCAGCCTAAATGGGAAAAAATCGACAATGTGCCCGAGCGAATTGCCAAGATTATGGTGGATGGTAATCCTGTGGCATGGTTCCAAGGGCGAATGGAGTTTGGCCCGCGTGCGCTAGGCGGTCGTTCGATTATCGGTTGTCCAAGTGTACCTAATGTTGCTGACCGTATTAACGAGCAGATTAAGTTCCGTGAGCGCTGGCGCCCTTTTTGTCCATCTATGCTGGATACAGTCGCCCCTAAAATGCTTAAGGTCGATCACCCATCTCCATTTATGACCTTTACTTTTGAAGTAAGTGATGAGTGGAAAGAGCGTGTGCCTGAAGTGGTTCACGAGGATGGTACGTCCCGAGCTCAAGTGTTAGAACGTCAGCATCACCCGCGTTGGTATGACCTGATGGTGGAGCTGGAAAAACTCACCGGTAATGGCGTCTCCTTGAATACCTCCCTCAACCGCCGCGGTGAAGCGATGGTCTGCTCACCAAAAGATGCGTTGGATATGTTTTTTGGATCAGATTTGCAGTATCTGATTATGGAAGATATTTTGGTAACTAAGGATGGTAAGGATAACAATGTCTAGTGCGCCGTTAATCAGTATTATTATTCCAGCGTATAACTATGCGAAGTATTTACCGCGGGCTGTTTGTTCTGTTTTACGGCAATTAAATCAAAAGCACGAACTGATAGTGATTGATGATGGATCGACAGATAACACACAAGAAGTATTAGCAGAGTTGCAAAAAAACGAACAAGAGTTTCGTGTGATTCAAAAGGAAAATGGCGGATCAGCTTCTGTGCGTAATCGCGGTATAGTCGAAGCACGTGCTGATTATTTAATTTTCCTTGATGCTGATGATGAACTTGATGATAACGCTTTACGCTATATTGAGGAGCATATAAAACAATACCCATCTTCAAAAATGATAATAGGGGGCTATACATCAGTTTGGCCGGGTGAGAAAAAAATCAAGTTATCTATACCTAATGTTTTACCTCGTGAGCCTATAGCACGAGTTAAAGGTTACTTGATAGATAAGTCTATATCATTGGCAAACGGTGCAACGGTGATGCACCGAGAGCTATTTTCTAAAGGTGAGTATCCAGAACATTTTCGTAATGCCGAAGATTTGCCTGTTTTTGCACAAGCGTTGGGTAATTATGAGTGTAGTATTCTTCAACACTCTCTAGCACGCATACATAAGCATGAATCAAGTTTGCGCCATAATGTTAGTTATGACAGAGATGTTGGTTTGGAGTTGGTTGATGAAATATTCGATACTAATAGACTACCAGGGAGTTTTTATACTTTAAGAAAGGCATTTATTGCACAACGAGCACTTTCATTATTTCGTGGTTTTTATACAGCAGAAATGAATGATGAAGCAAAGGAGATGTATAGGCTCGCTATACGTACAGATTTTAAAGTACTATTTAAGTGGTCGTATACTAAAAAAGCTATTAGATTGATTTTTAGGTGAAGGCTTAAGTTATGAATACAGTTGTAGAACAAGGTTTAAAGTACTTTAAAGAGCCGGTTCGCCTAGCTTTTTTAGGAAGTGTCATCTTATCTTTAATTGCATTTTTAGGATTTGTTACTATTGGTAAAGATGGTGCTTTTTATATTGACATTGCGCAGTCTGTGTCTAGGGATGGTTTGCACATTGCTTTTGAGAGGTTTAACTGGCCATGGTATAGCATACTAATTTCTTTGATACATAGTTTAACAAGCCTAGATCATGAGTTAATTGCTATGGTTCTTTCAGTGCTTTTTATGGCTGGGGCTTGCTCTTGTGTTGTGGCGACGGTGAAAAATAAAACGCCAGAGGCTGCATATTGGGCAGTTTTGTTGGTTTTATCGATTCCTGTTTTTAATGGATTTAGAGAAAGTATAATAAGAGATACAGGGTTTTGGTTCTTTGTACTTCTAACGGTTTGGGCAGTATCCACTAGTATACATATTGGCTTTATAAGAGGGTTCGCTATTCAGCTATTTATATTGGCAGCAGCTCTTTTTAGATTAGAGGCGGTTTTTATAATTCCAGCTGTTTTTGTTTACTTGCTAGTGGATGGAAGAGTTATTTCAATTAAGGATAGGTTTCTTAATGTTTTTTCAGTAACTTATATTTTTTCTTTAATTGCTTTTATTGGTATTGTTTATATATTAATTAAAGGGGGGCTGTCACAAGAAAGGATTGATTATTATTTTAATCTTGTTAATCCATATAAAGTGTATCAAACTCTTTTATTAAAGTCCGATCAGTTTGCAAAGGCGTCACTTTTAAAGTGGTCATACTCTGATGCTGGAATGATTTTGTTTTTTGGTTTTTTGTTTACTCTTATAATTCGACTTTTAGAGTATGCAGGTGTGTTTTCTTTGTTTTTATTAAGTGGTGCAGGGCGGCGTTCGTTTTTAGTTAGTGCAAGTAACTATAAAATAAATTCAATATCGATGTTTTTTTATTTTATTGTTTTGCTGACTTTTTTCATTCAGGTTGGTTTTATTAACTCTAGATATTCCTCGATGTTTGTCTGGCTTGCTGTCCCTATGATGTCAATAACATTATATGAATTAAATAAGGGGTTTCCAAAATTAACTAAAGCCTTTGTTATTGTTTCTATATTATTTATGTTTGCTAATGTCATATCTACTAGTGTGAAGAAAACACATTACTTAGAAGCAGCAGAATGGATTATGGAGCATACAAATGTAGAGGACACGATTTATTATGAGGACTCACGTATTGCTTATTATGCAGGGCGAGGCTATCCGGAAATGCCTGATGTGAATCAAGTTTTAGAAGGAGAGGTTGAGCGTGCTCGGTTTAAGTACTTTGTTATAGAGGCTAGCGTTAAGGATCAAGAATTACTAAGCAAAGCTGCTACGTTGAATTTACATCTGTTGTCTGAGAAAACAAACGGAAAGAAAACACTTTATATCTTTAAAAATCACAGTCAATGATTTTTATATAAGGGAGTGCGTTTAATGAGGTAGATATGTTGTTATTTAACTCCGCACTTTCTTAGCCTTTAGTAGATAAATGAAGTGGTTCATTTAGTGCTGCTTTTAAGCCAAAATCTATCTCTAGAGTCCCTCAGCATATGCTCCTCATTTCTCTTCCGCTGCCATTTACTAAGTGGTCTGCGGAAGATTTTCATATCAGAGATATCAATCAGTCCAAGCTCATTGTCAGGGGTGAGTACCACATTGCCGAGATGGATTGAGCGGAAGTACACGCCAAGGTCTTGGATGTGCTCAACAAACTTTAAAAAGCGTTCGCGTAGATCAGCAGGGTAATCAACATCGCCACGGTATAAGTCCCGTAGTGTTGTCCCTGGTAATGGGTGGTAATGTACGGCATCACGCTCAATGCTAGGGATCCGATACACCTGAATGATTTCAGGACAAGGAATGCCAAGCTTTTTAAGCTTCTTAGCGTTATTGGCGAAGCGTTGTGCATAAGGCCAGATAGCCGCAGATGTGATTAAACGCTTGCGGCGAAACAGTTTTAAAAACGTACCGTCTTGCAGAATCATTACTTTATCGCCAAAACCGTCTTGTTCGATGACTTTGCAGTTTTTGCGTAGGTTTAAATAGTCTTGGTGATCGAGCTTTTGCATGCAATGGCCTTCAATAATGGAAAGGCAATCTTACCTGAAATGCCTCTATTGGGCATCTTTGTGAGTTGATTCAGTACTCGGCAAGTGGGTGTTGATCTACATAAAAGCTCTTTTTTGCCTGTGCTAGAATTGCTTTTTTATTACGCGGTAGTGGAACCACTAAAATTATGTTGAGCTATTTTCGTCTATATCGTGAGCGTGGCTGGCACCCTATCAGCGCTGAAGAATACCGCGCGGCGTGGTTACGCTGGGGTGGTAGTGTTGCCACGCACCCTGATGTTGTTGAGCGTTTATCTGATTTGGCGGGGATTGCTGTGCGTTACCTCGGTTGGTCAGGTGTCAATGGCCAACTGCAGGCTGCGCTTCCTGCTTGGGGGCGTCATATTGCTTTATCTAAAGCCGTCCTAAAGCGACAAAAAAAACGTGATGTTTTTGATCTTGGCAATGCGGAAATCATTTTGCCGCAAGCGCCAAACTCTACAATTAGCTTGCGGCATAAGGGGCGCTATATTTCTGAAATACACGTTGAGCGTATTTTAACCCTTAAAGAACAAAAAGAAGGCTTAGCGTTGGCTCGTGAGCCGGAACAGTACAGTAAAAAATTTCGTTATAACCAGCGTCGTGAGCAGCGTTTATTAGAAGAGCGGGGTGGTGTCATTGTTCCGGTGAGCAGTTTGAGTGCAGCCGAGCAGGCGCAGATGTATCGCTTGTTGTTTGAAAAACGCTGGGGCTTTACGGTGCCGGGTAAAACATGTCTCGCTGAGGTCTTTGAGCTGCTTAGAGATTTTATAACAGGCAATTATATTATGGTTAATGATGTTCCTGTAGCTTATCAGGTGCTTTATCGCGTTGAAGCGCCAGAGTGGGTAAGCCTTGAGTACATCAATGGTGGGGTCGATCCGGAATATAATGAGATGAGTCCTGGTAGTGTGTTGAGCTATGTGAATACACAAGCGCAGTGGCAGCATGCTCGTGCTTTAAATAAGTCTTTGCGTTACTCTTTTGGCCGCGCGGACCGTGAGTATAAAGACCGCTGGTGTAACCGCGTAGCCGTCTATGAGGTGTCTTAATGTCGGTGCGTAAACAGCAACTATTAAAGCAGCACCGTCGCAATAAGCGCTTGGCTATCTTTATCATCTTGCTGGGCTTGCTAGTGTTGGGTTTGACGATGCCGCTCTGGGTTGTTCCGTTGGCTTTATTGATTCTATGGGCTGCGCATGAAGCTTGGTTTGCTGATCACTTGTTTTACTCACCGACAGATGATTATCAGTATCGTTTCCCTAAAAATACCCGTCGGCTACAGTTAACTGCCGTGAATAAGCGTTGGCAGGTCACGACTGAACAACTTTCTACGGGAGCAACAGTAATTGCTAAAGTGAGTTTGAAAAGTTCTTGGCTCGGGCGTTGGTTTGATCCTGTTGTACGTATAGGTGATGACAGTCAAACTTTTGAGCGTGGTGCGCAAGGTGTGCGTTATTTAAATTTAACGGGGCAGGCTGAGGCTTTAATGACTGAAGGGCTGCCGGTACAGGGGCGTTTTTGTCACCTTGATCCAGTGGTTGAATTGTACATCTTTGAGCAAACTAGCCCTGTTAATGAAAATATCATGATCCTTGCTCCCCATGCCGATGATGCCGAATTGGCAGCCTTTGGTTTATATAGCAGTGCAGATAACGTCAGCATCGTTACTTTGACTCAAGGTGAGATAGAGGCTGAGTATTATCAGCGTTTGGGTTTGTCGCAGCAGCAAGCTGCGCTGCTGAAAGGGCGTTTACGTACGTGGGACAGCTTAGCGATTCCGCTGTGGGGTGGTGTGCCACAAACTAATTGTGTGCAGCTCGGTTATTACTGTATGCAGCTATCCGAAATGGCAAAGCAGCCAAGCGTGCCTTTTGCATCGAAAGAGTCCGGTGAGACTGATACGCGCAGGGTGCGTCAGTACAACAGTCTCAAGCTTGCAGGCGATGTAACAGGTCAGCCAACATGGCAGAACTTAGTGGCTGATTTAGTCGGGTGTTTACAGCATTTTAAACCTGATGTTGTGGTGATGCCGCATCCAGACATTGATCCGCATGCTGATCATATTGCTACCACACAGGCTTTGTATCAGGCGTTAGAACAAAGTACATGGCAACCTAAGCGATTGTTCTTATATGCCAATCATCTGCATGATAATGATCGTTGGCCAATGGGAGTGGCGAATACGGGGGTGGCGCTACCGCCAGCAATGGTTGAGTTACCTGCTGATGAGTTATTCAGTTATGTGCTAAATGAGCAGCAACAGCTTGATAAGGCTATGGCTTTATTAATGCAGCATGATTTGCAGCCGCCACTGCCCTTGAAAAAACGTATACGGAGGCATATCCAAGCATTGTTTACAGGGCGTCGCTGGCCGAAGACCGGTGAGAATGAGTTTTTGCGCAAAGCTGTACGTAGGCATGAAGTATTTTGGGTGCGGCAGCTTTAACTGTCTTGGTTGAGTGCAGTAATGCGGAGCCGCTGGGATTGAGTTTGTTGAGCTGTTTAGAGCAAGTTGCTTAGCAGCTCACCAGAGAAGCCCAACTGATCAATCCAGTACGCTTGGTGAACTGCAACAATGAGCCAGAAGATAACTTGAAAAGATATTTTTTGGGTTTTATGGCGAAAAAGTTGCTGAGCTAATAATGCTCCAGGCCAACCACCAAGCATCTCAATAAGATGTAATTGTTGTTCTGGTACACGCCATTTACCCTTCTGAGCTGCGTTTTTGTCGCGCCAGTACATTAGGATAGCCAACAGGCTCATGCCGATATACAAAAGTAAGGGCCATAGAAGTGCGTGTTGTTGAAACATGTGCCAAGCGCCTAGCAGAGGGGCAAGGCTAGTGAGTAAGACTAGGCTAAGACTTTTCTTAAGGTTGCGAGCGGCGAGTGGGCGCTGTTTGCGCTGAGCTGTGTTGGCTGACACTGGGCCAAGGCTGCGCATCGACTGTACACGGAGACGTCCTTTTTTGTCTGTGCCGGGGATAAAAACAACCTGTTCACCTGGTTGCGGGCGTTGGTTACCGTGGACATTAGAAATGTGCACAAAGTGATCTCGGCCTTGTTGGTCGCGAATAAAACCATACCCTTTGGCATCGTTCCATGTGCTCAATGTGCCTGACTGTTCCATTGTCAGTCCACAGCACCAGTCACACGGACTCGACGATCTGCTGCTACAGTTGTCGTAACTTTAGTTTTACTGGCGATGTGTTCTGTGTAGTAAGCATCGATCCAGTTCTTTAATGCGATCAATAAGCCTAAAACTAAAAAAGCACCGGGCGGTAGAATTGCTAATAAGAAACCCTTGTAATCGGTAAAGACAATTATTTGCCAGTGCTCAGCAATGCTGCCAAAGAGTAGGTGCATATTGGTAAATAACATACCCGTGCCTAAAAGCTCACGGGTTGCTCCGATGATGACTAGGACCAAACCAAAGCCGATGCCCATCATTAAACCGTCATAGCTGGAGCGCAACACGGTATTTTTAGCAGCAAAGGCCTCTGCACGGCCAAGGATCATACAGTTAGTTGTGATCAGTGGGATAAAGATACCAAGGATCTGGAATAGCTCATAGGTGAAAGCCTGCATTAATAGCTCAATACAGGTGGTAAGTGCGGCAATAATCATCACAAAGGCCGGTAGTCGCACAGCATTAGTGACTGCGTTACGAATGAGTGAGACAGCCGCGTTAGAGCAAATCAAAACTAAGGCGGTAGCAATGGCTAGGCCTAGTGCGTTTACAGTTGAGTTGCTGGTACCCAATAAAGGGCATAACCCAAGTAGCTGAACCAAACCAGGGTTGTTTTTCCATAAGCCATTGATGCTGATTTCGCGAAAGGACGCACTCATTGACTCACCTCAGATGTATTCAATTGCGCAAAGAGTTCGGTATGGTTTTGATCAAAATATTGTAGTGCTTTATGTACTGCACCAACGACCGCGCGAGGTGTGATGGTTGCACCAGCAAACTGATCAAACTCGCCGCGGTCTTTTTTTACTGCCCAACCGTGCTCATTGGGATTGTCTAAGCTTTTACCATCGAAATTTTTAATCCATGGACTCTTGGCAAGCTCAATTTGATCACCAAGGCCAGGTGTTTCTTTATGTTGAATGACTCGCACACCGCTTAAAGTGCCGTCGGCCAAAACCCCTACTAACAAGTTGATCGAGCCGCTATAGCCGTCGGGGGCATTGGCCTGCATGATTATTGCAGCAGGTTTTCCGTCCGCGCTTGCTAAATAAGCCGGTGTTGCCTTGCGATGGCCTAAGAGTGGCTCATGTAAATAAATTACATTGTCGAGGAGTTCATTGTCGTAGCTGTCAGCCGGTAGGATCTCACCGAGGGCGCGAACTTGTGCGGCACGCTCTGCTTCAGCGATACGTGATTGAGTGGTCTGCTGAGTGACTGCAACCACTGCCACTGTCATTGCTGCAAAGGCGGCAAGCACAAGGCTATTTTTGAGCATAGAACGCGTAATTTCTGGCAGCATTTTTATTCTCCCGACTTAAAGCCGCGCTTAGCAGCTTTGTGTCCATAGGTTCGTGGACGGGTAAAATAGTCGATGGTCGGGGCGCAAAGATTCATTAACAGTACAGCAAAAGCCACAGCATCAGGGTAACCACCCCACACACGAATAACGTAAATTAACACACCCACTCCAGCGCCAAAAATTAAGCGTCCTTGCACGCTGGTCGCACTACTGACGGGGTCGGTGACGATAAAGAATGCCCCTAACATAGTGGCTCCACTGAGCAGGTGAAACAGTGGCGAACCGTTGGAATCAGAGCCGCTACCATTCCAAAATAATAGACTCATAATAAACAGTGCAATGAGCATGCCGACCGGTGCGTGCCAGCTAAAAAGTTTTTTGCGTAGAAGGTATAAACCGCCGAGCAGGAAAGCTAGGTTCACCCATTCGCTACTATAACCGGCAAACAGACCGTAGGCAGGGTTGTTATTCCACAGCTCTTGTAGAGTGAGGTTGTTATTGTTTTTTAATACGTCCAACACTGTGGCTTGACTCCAACCGTCAGGGAAAGCCTGACCTAAGAAGACATGTTGCAAGCCGGCACTTGTTTCTATACTGTGTGCAGCTGGCCACAGTGTCATATCTACAGGGAAAGACACTAGCACGACTACATAGCCAAGCATTGCTGGGTTAAAAGGGTTTTGTCCAAGGCCGCCGAACAATTGTTTGCCAAAAATAACGGCAAAGCCTGTCGCAACGGTGATGAGCCACCAAGGGGAATAAGGTGGGAGCGCTAAGGCCAGTAATAAACCTGTGACCAAAACGCTGCCATCTTTGAGAAAGAATCCGACTGGACGCTTACGTAACCGTAGGACCAAAGCTTCAAAGAGCACAGCAAAACTACAGGCTAAGGCAATATTCAGCAGTGGGCCGATGCCGAAGAAATAGCAGAGGGTCAAAATACCCGGCACTGTAGCGGCCATCACGCGTAGCATAACGCGCTGTGTGCGATTGGCACCTGTGGCGTGTGGTGAGGTGATGCGGGGCAGAGTCATCGGAGCTCCAAATATGTTGCATCAGCGGGCGCTATACGTCCGCTGTTTCAGATTGATTAAGTTTGGCTAAGTGTTGTTCCGCCTCGGCCAATTCTGCTTGTAAAGCGGTAATGCTGCTAGCATCAGCTTGCGCACGTTCGGCCTTGCGTAAAGCGGCGCGTTTCATGGCAGCCTCAATTTTAGCTTTTTTTAGAGCTTGCTCAGCAGCGCTGGGCTCAGGCTTAGCAGGTTTTTCTGTCGGTTTTGGGTCAGCCGCTTGTCGAGCTGTCGCTGCTGTTAAGGCTTGCTTTGCTTCATCCGCAGCTTTGCTAAGCTGTTCGACTTGAGCCTTAAGCTCGTCAGTGCCATGGGCTTCGAGTTGCTTTTGTGCTTTGGTTAAAGCAACTCGGGCCATGCTGGCTGCGATCTTTAAGCGTTTGACTTCATTTGCTGAGCTTTGTTGTGGTGCAGACACTGTTGCTTTTTCATTCGCCTTATCTAAAGCTTGCTTTGCTTCATCTGCAGCTTTGCTGAGCTGTTCGACTTGAGCCTTAAGCTCGTCAGTGCCATGGGCTTCGAGTTGCTTTTGTGCTTTGGTTAAAGCAACTCGAGCCATGCTAGCTGTGATCTTTAAGCGTTTGAGTTCATCGTCTGTTACTCCTTGTTTGGGAGGGACAGTAGCTTCAGCTTTGCTAGTTGCCTTATGTAGTGCTTGTTTAGCTTCCTCAGCAGCAGCGCTCAATTGAGTAACTTGGGCTTTAAGTTCATCTGTACCATGTTCATCAAATTGTTTTTGAGCTTTACGCAGCGCTACTTGTGCCATGCTTGAAGCGATTTTAAGGCGTTTGATTTCTTCTTGTGCCGCAGCGCTATCACTGTTGCCGTCGGATTTGTTTTGTTCAGCTTTTTTCGCTTGCTTTGCTTTGCTACGAGCTAAGCGTTCAGCTCGCTCTTTACGTGCGGCTTCTTTACGCTCTTCTTCGAGACGTAAGCGCTCTTGGCGGAATTCAAAGCGTTCTTTGGCATGTTCAGCTTTCACCTGCTTTTGTTCCTGTTCGCGCATGTCTGCTTTGGCCGCGCGGTAATACTGGACCAGTGGAATGCTTGATGGGCATACATAGGCGCAGGCGCCGCATTCAATGCAGTCAAACAGGTTGTGGGCTTCAAGTTGTTCATGATCGTTGCCGAGAGCATAAAAATGTAACTGTTGTGGCAGTAGATTGGCAGGGCAAACTTCTGCGCAGTCACCGCATCGGATGCAGGGCATGGTTGGCGGGGGGGGGGGTAATTCTTGTGCAGTTGCAGCTAAGAAACAGTTGCTGGTTTTAATTACAGGTGCAGCTGTATCGATCAAGGTGAACCCCATCATCGGGCCACCTGCCACCAAACGGCTCAAATGTTCATTTTGTAGGCCGGCAAATGCCAATAGTTCATGAACTGGGGTGCCGATCAGGCACTCAACATTCATTGGCGTTTGTAAGGCTTGACCGGTAAGGGTTGTGATGCGAGAAATCAGAGGCTTTCCATTGATGACGGCATCATGCACAGCTAAGACTGTTCCTATGTTTTGACACACAATGCCTTGTTGAGCAGGGATTTGTCCTGCGCGAACCTCTTGGCCGGTTAAAATTTGAATCAGTTGGCGCTCACCGCCAGATGGGTAGATTGTGGGGATTTTGACCACATGGTAATCACGCGCCTGAGCCGCCTGTTGCATAGCAGAGATGGCCTCAGGTTTATTATCTTCAATCGCAATCAGTACGTTTTTAGGCTGCAAAATATGCGCTAAGATATCAATACCGAGTATCAATTCTGTAGCTCGTTCACGCATAAGTACATCATCAGCGGTGATATAGGGTTCGCATTCAGCACCATTAATAATCAAGGTACTAATGGGTTGATCTGCGCGGGGTGATAATTTGTTCGAAGTAGGGAAGCCTGCGCCACCTAGGCCGCTGATGCCTGCTTGACGGATCTTATCTAATAAGTCTGGGATTGCCAGTTTGGTAAAATCAGCTGTTGGGCGCAGTTCGCACCATGCGTCTAAGCCATCGGTGTCAATAACTATGGCGTCTAGCATCTCACCTGAAACATGGGGGTAAGGCTGTGGACCAATAAAGCTGATTGTGCCTGAGCTAGGGGCATGCACTGGCGCGCTGAGTGGGGCTGTAGAATCTGCAAGCAACTGACCTTTGTACACATAATCACCCACTTTGACTACAGGTTGGGTTATATGACCGATGTGCTGTAATAAAGGCACGATAAGTTGCTTAGGTAGCGGTGCACGTTGGATGGGCTGCTGATTGGACAGTGTTTTGCAGTCAGGCGGATGGATACCGCCGCGCAATGGATGAATCAACCAAGTACTCATTTTGCCTGCTCCCGATCTGTGGCAATAATGCTGCCTGGTGGTAAAGGCAGATCCCATTTCCAATCTTGTAAGCTGCTTGCTACTGGAAGCATATCTATGCAATCCACAGGGCAAGGTTCAACGCAGAGATCGCAGCCCGTACATTCACTAGCAATGACTGTATGCATTTGTCGTGCAGCACCTAAAATAGCGTCCACAGGGCATGCTTGAATGCATTTCGTGCAGCCAATGCATTCTGCTTCACGAATAAAGGCGACTACCTCTATCTTTTCGCCCTCTACAGCGTCCAATGGCTCAGGTTCGACATCCAATAATTCAGCCAAGGCTTGGATGGTGGATTCGCCGCCCGGTGGGCATTTGTTGATTTTGTCGCCTGCAGCAATGGCTTCTGCATAAGGTTTGCAACCAGGGTAGCCGCATTGGCCGCATTGGGTTTGCGGTAAAATGGCATTAATTTGTTCGGCAATGGGGTTGCCTTCGACGCGAAAGCGTACGGCGGCAAATCCTAAAATAGCACCAAAAATTAGGCTCAGGAAAACCAACGCCGTAACGGCGATAAACACCATGCTCATAGTTTGATTAAACCACTAAAGCCCATAAAGGCTAGAGACATAAGGCCAGCAGTAAGCATCCCAATTGCTGCGCCTTGGAAAGGTTGAGGTACGTCGGCAATGGCAATGCGCTCACGCATCGCGGCAAACAAAACTAAAACAAGAGAAAAACCAATGCCCGCGGCAAACCCGTTTACGCTGGCTTGAATAAAGGTGTATTCGCCTCGGTTTGCATTGAGCAGCGCGACACCTAGAACAATGCAGTTGGTAGTAATCAAAGGTAGGAAAATACCTAATACGCGATACAGCATGGGGCTGGTCTTATTAACTACCATCTCAGTAAATTGCACGACCACCGCAATGACTAAAATAAAGCTGATGGTACGCAAAAACTCTAGGTCGAAAGGTTTGAGAATGTATTGCTGTAATAAGTAACTGCAAATTGATGCCAAGGTCAGAACAAAGGTTGTCGCCAATGATAAGCCAATGGCGGTTTCAACCTTTTTGGAGACCCCCATGAAAGGGCACAGGCCGAGGAACTGAACCAATACGAAATTGTTCACCAAGATGGCACTGACCACAATAAGTAAGAGTTCGCTCATGGCTATATAGTCAAAGATCAACGGTTATGAAATGGGTGCTTATTATCGTGCAGGTCGATATAGCGTACAAGCCTGTTTTTTATCTTCTTTAAGTTCTTTTTGTTATAAGGCTATGGTTTCTTGGTGAAAATGCACTTAAAACGGTAGTTTTTTTACTGGAGTGACGAAATGACGCAGAGGCGGAGCGTCACTTTTAAACAGCGTACTGAGTGAAATGTTAAGTAATAGCAGATGGGTCATTGCTTGACAGCGTAGACAAGGTTGCTTTGCGTGAGGCTCCACGGCTGGTGCGGCTTGGCAGGAGTATATCAATGTTATAACCATGTAAGAATCAAGGGTATTGTTGGCAGTTGTGCATCTATCTTGTAGGTATGCATCGCCCGTTTCTTAGATAAAGGCGGGTAAAGTGTTGTTTTTATGCATTATTTTTTTCAAATTTAGACCAAGGTCGGCTATATCTCTGAGCTGAAGGTATTACATTAGCTTTCCTTGGATGAATCAGTTATTAGCAAGATCCAAATAAAAACAATAAGTATCGAGTTGCAGTGGCTGCATATATTCCATCATCAGCAATTGGCGATTTCACGCATGCATTGCAGGAAGTTGATAAAAATAAATAACTCGACGAGCGTGCCGCAAAGCACAGGCTTGATTGAGTAGGAGAAATAAAATGCAAGATACCGTAGTTGAACGGGTGCTTAAGCATCCTAAATATGAGGAGTTGGTCAAACGTCGTACTCGTGTGAGTATGATTTTCTTTGCTGTAGCTCTGGTGATTTACTCTGGGTTCATTTTAACCTTGGCTTACATGCCAGAGGTATTTGCGCAGCCATTAGGTGCAGGCTGGACCATGAGTGTCGGGGTTTTTACGGGCATTTTGGTTGTGCTGAGTGCAGTCATTATGATCTCTTTGTATGTTTACGTCTCAAATAAAACCTTTGATCCGTTGTTGGAAGAAATTGTGAGGGACGTAGAATGAAAAAGCTTTTATTAAGTACCGCACTGCTTTCTATGTTTGCACAACCTGCTTTTGCGGCAACAGGGCAAGCCAATACATCGGCTATTGTGATGTTCTTGGTGTTTATCGCAGGTACCATGGTGATTACATGGTGGGCAGCACGTAAAACGCAAACAACTTCAGATTTCTATACCGCTGGGGGTGGTATTTCTGGCTTCCAGAATGGTTTGGCTATTGCTGGTGACTATATATCTGCAGCATCCTTCTTGGGTATTGCGGGAATGGTGTATGTTAGTGGTTTTGACGGCATCATTTATGCCATTGGCTTCCTGTTTGGTTGGCCGGTAGTGATGTTTTTAGTTGCTGAGCGTTTACGTAACCTTGGTCGTTTTAACTTTGCTGATGTGACCGCGTTCCGCTTAGAACAAACACCAATGCGTGTTTTGGCTGCCAGTGCCTCTCTGTTAATCATTGCGCTTTACCTGATCGCACAGATGGTGGGCGCAGGTAAGCTGATCGTGCTGCTATTTGGTCTTGAGTACAAAATTTCAGTGATCATTATTGGTACTTTAATGATGATCTACGTATTCTTTGGCGGCATGACCGCGACCACTTGGGTGCAGATTATTAAGGCCGTACTGATGCTAGCAGGTGGTACTTTATTGGCTGCCCTAGTATTGATGGCGTTTAACTGGAACCCAGATGTTATGCTGGCTGAGGCAGTGAGCGTGCACCCAACGGGTGCTGAACTGATGGCACCAGGTGCAGCAGTGAGTGGTAATCCTTTGAATGCTTTATCCCTTGGTTTAGCGTTAGCATTTGGTACAGCAGGTTTGCCGCACATTCTGATGCGTTTCTTCACTGTATCTAGCGCGCAGGAAGCGCGTAAATCTGTGATTTGGGCAAGCAGCTTCATTGGTTACTTCTACTTGCTAACCTTTATCATTGGTTTTGGCGCAATTGCATTGTTGGTGCGTCACCCTGAGTACTTTAACCTAGCTGCTGATGGCAGTTTCGATATGCTTAAAGATTTGGTCGGTGGCACAAACATGGCGGCGGTACACCTGTCCAATGCTGTAGGTGGTAGTTTGTTGTTAGGTTTCTTGGCTGCCGTGACTTTCGCTACTATCGTAGCGGTTGTTGCAGGGTTGGCACTTGCTGGTGCTGCAGCTATTGCGCACGACTTATACGCCAACGTTATTGCTCGTGGTCGTTCAACTGAGCAGCAGGAAATGCGTATTTCTAAGATTTCTACGCTTGTGTTAGGTGTCTTAGCGGTATTGCTGGGTATCATCTTTGAAGATCAAAACGTTGCCTTCATGGTTGGGTTGGCTTTTGCTATTGCTGCAAGTGCTAACTTCCCTGTATTGGTACTTTCTGTATCATGGCGCGGTTGTACAACTCGCGGCGCAACCATCGGTGGTTTCTTAGGCCTTGCCTTTGCAACGATTTGGGTTGTGTTGAGTAAGACAGTTTGGGTTGATGTGTTTGGTAATGCAGAGCCGATCAGTCCGTTCCCGAACCCTGGTATTTTCTCAATTCCGTTAGCGTTTGCAGCTATTTGGTTCTTCTCAATCACCGATAAGAGCGCACGTGCTGATAAAGAGCGTGATGCCTTTACTGCATTAACTGTGCGCAGTCAGACCGGTATTGGTCGTTCAGGTGCACAAGAGCATTAATAGTGCAGCATAGAGAAGCATCATAATAAAAACACCTCGATTATTCGGGGTGTTTTTTTATCTGTCCTTCCTGCCACCTGCTCGGACGGCACCAAGCTGGAAGCGGGCCGCTTCTACCGTGGCCTTGAGGAAAAATTAGCCATAGCGCAACGAGCCAGAAATAAAACCCAAGTCAAAATCATTCATGCGAAAATCGCTAACCGTAGAAAAGATGCCCTGCACAAGTTCAGCCGCACGCTGGTCAATCGCTGCGGTGAAATCTATGTGGGCAATGTCAGTAGCTTAAAACTTGTTAAAACCACGATGGCCAAGTCAGTGCTGGACGCTGGCTGGGGTCAATTAAAAACAATGCTGGACTATAAATGCGCTCACGCAGGCATTGTTTTTAAGGAAGTAAACGAGGCATACACCACCCAAACCTGTTCGAGTTGCGGCAGTTTGCCCGGGTCGAGGCCGAAAGGTATCGCAGGACTTGGAATAAGAGAATGGACGTGCAGTGGGTGTGGTGTCACCCACGATCGCGATATCAACGCGGCACGTAAAATTCTCGCGGCTGGGCATGGTCGTCTAGCAGTAGGAATCCCCATCCTTTAGGTCAGGGAGGATGTCAATGGGTAGTTAGTGTGCGGCTGAAGCTTCTTTCTACTGAAATGCTAATGATAACGATTGTCATTACGATGGTTTTTTGATAAGTTACTTGCAAATCAAGTAGAGCGAGAGAGATATGAAAAATCTAATTAAAGGTGCGTTATTAACAGTAAGTTTAGCGGTGGCAGGCGGTGTGCTAGCTGATGATGACCGTCCTTCCCATTTTAAAGGTGTAGCATCGCCTGACCTGCAAACTGCAGTGGCTCATTTGGCAGAGTACAATAATCGTCTCGAGGAGCTTTTAAAGGGTGAGCTGACGGCCGCAGATATGATGCAGGTTCATGAGTTGACCTATACCTTGGAGCAAGCGCTTGAGCGTATTGATGATGAGTTGGATGATTTAGCTGACGCTTTGGAAGAAGTGCACTTGGCTTCGGAAAATATGCAGCGTGATGAACTGAAGAAAATTGCGCCGGTTTATTTGGATACTGCGCGCATTATTGTTAAATAGATGTTTTGGTACCGCCCCGCTTTATATGACATAAGGTGGGGCTTGCTGTTCTAGCAGCTTGCTTTAATATTGGTATACTGAGTCAGCTAATGGATAGCTTGGAGACTGCGTAGCCATGTATGAACAGCACCGCTTTGGAATGCAACTCACGCAATTATCGCGTGCTTGGCGCGCAGAGCTCGATCGACGTTTAGCCGGTCTTGGGTTATCCCAAGCACGTTGGCAAGTGCTTTTACATATTGCTCGTGCTTCAGAACCACTCACGCAAGGTGAGTTGGCAAGCAGTCTTGGAATAGAAAATCCCACCTTAGTTCGGCTCTTAGATGCGCTGTCCACGCAACATTTGGTTGAACGCCAGTTGGCTGAGCATGACCGTCGCGTCAAAAAAATATTCCTTACTGATACGGCTTTAGGCTTGATCGAGCAAATTGAAAGCATTGCGACTTCGGTACGCACCGAGGTGTTTGCTGGGTTGTCGGAGCAAGATATTCAGCTGTGCCAAGATATCCATAACCGTATGTTGGCGAATCTAGAAAGCATCACATGAAACGAGATTTAGCCAGTTTAAATGCCCACTTTGGCCCTATGTATCGAGTGTGGTTGCTGTGCGTATTGATGCTCGGCAGCATGGTTATGGTGCTTTCATCTACCAGTATTAACGTAGCGTTGCCGGCTATTATGGATGAGTTCGTAATGGGGCGGCCTATGGCGCAATGGTTGGCCACTGGTTTTTTAGCAGCGATGACAGCTGGATTGTTATTGGCAGCTTGGGCGCAAACTAAACTAGGTGCTCGGTTAACGGTGCACATTAGTATTGGTTTATTTGTTATTTGCTCGGTGCTTGCCTTGCTAGCAACAGAGGGCTGGCAATTGATTGTGTTGCGTACTTTGCAAGGCGCGTGTGCTGGAATTATTCAACCTTTAGCTACGGTGTTGATATTTCGTGTTTATGCTGCCGGTGGGCGCGGCAAAGCTATGGGTGTTTATGGGCTTGGTTTAATGATTGCGCCGACGATAGGGCCTACGGTGGGTGGCTATTTGATTGACCATTTTGGTTGGATGTCGGCTTTTTGGTTGCCATTGCCGGTATGTTTAGTGCTACTAGTTGCTGGGCATTGGCTCTTGCCTGATGAAAGGCAAGTTAACGCTAAGCGCTTAGATATACTATCTTTTGTTATGTTGACCACTGCAATTTTTGCTGGCTTGGGCGCTATATCAGAAGCGCAACGCTATGCTTGGGGGGATTGGCGCGTAGGTCGCTTAGTCTTGTTAACTTTGATCTGCAGTGTTGTTTTTTTTGTGCGCACGTTACAGAGTAAGAAGCCTATCCTGTCGTTGCGCTTATGGCGTTTAGCACCTTTTCGACGCGCGAGCTGGGTGGCATTAGCTTTAGGATTAGGGCTGTATGGTTCAACCTATTTAATCCCATTGTTTCTACAGACAATTAAAGGATATAGCGCAGGTGATGCGGGGATTCTTTTATTACCAGCAGGTGTTTTTTTAGGTTTAGCATCCTTTGCCAGTGGCTGGCTGTGTGACCGTATAGCCATTGTTTGGTTGTTGGGATTTGGACTTTTTCTATTTGCTTTTTCATCGGTTTGGTACGGTATTTGGGGAGCAACCAGTGGGTTTTTATGGTTGTGTATCATTGCTGGGCTAGGGCGCATGGGGTTAGGATTAATTATGCCAGCTCTGAGCACAGCTTCTCTAGATAGTTTGACCGTGGATGAGCTGCCTTATGGTGCTGGCGCAGTGACCTTTGTGCGGCAATTAGGTGGGGCTTTTGGGATTAACTTATTAACTGTGTTTTTGGAGTGGCAACATCAGTCCTTAGGTGGGGATTTTGCAGCAGAAACCATAGCCTTTGAACGTACCTTTATTTTGTTGGGTGTCGCGTTCTTATTGGCGCTATGGCCAGCGTGGCGTTTACGTAAGTTTCCTAAGCCGTTAAAGACTGGCCACTAACACCGAGCTCACTGGATGTATTTGCGAGGGACAGCGGACGGAGTAGCTGCAATTCGATAGGGTATGATGTAAGGCATCAATAAATAAAAAGGCCGAGAGGGAAGTCTCGGCCTGAATGCAGCTGTATTGATTGAAGTGTCTAGCTTATTTAATTTCAACTGCTAGGTTATCTGCAATCTTTTTCTGCCACAGGGCTGGGCCAGTAATGTGTACTGACTCCCCTGTTGTGTCAACGGCAACAGTAACTGGCATGTCTTCGACTTCAAACTCGTAAATGGCTTCCATGCCTAGTTCTTCGAAGGCCACTACACGTGATTTTTTAATGGCTTGAGCCACTAGGTAAGCAGCACCGCCTACAGCCATCAGGTATACAGCTTTGTTATCTTTAATTGCTTCAATAGCAATTGGACCACGCTCAGACTTACCAATCATACCCAAGAGGCCTGTGCTTTCCAGGATTTGACGGGTGAACTTATCCATACGGGTGGCTGTTGTTGGACCAGCAGGCCCAACAACTTCGTCGCCCACTGGATCAACTGGGCCAACGTAGTAGATAAAGCGGCCTTTAAGATCAACAGGTAATTCTTCACCGTTGTTTAGCATATCGACCATGCGCTTGTGCGCAGCATCGCGGCCAGTGAGCATCTTACCGTTAAGTAGAATGGTCTCGCCTGGTTTCCAGCTTTGTACTTCTTCTGGGGTGATTTCGTCGAGGTTAACACGGCGAGCTGATGGGCCTGCTTCCCAGACAATATCAGGGAAAGCATCTAAAGAAGGTGCTTCTAGTGCAGCAGGGCCAGAACCGTCCAATACAAAGTGAGCATGGCGGGTGGCAGCACAGTTTGGAATGATGCACACCGGTAGTGACGCTGCGTGGGTTGGATAGTCCATAATTTTTACATCAAGGACTGTGGTTAAACCACCGAGGCCTTGGGCACCGATACCCAATTGGTTAACTTTTTCAAACAGTTCTAAGCGCAGTTCTTCAGTGCGATTTTGTGGGCCGCGAGCTTGCAGTTCATGAATATCAATGGGCTCCATCAAGACTTCTTTGGCCATAACTGCAGCTTTTTCTGCCGTACCACCGATACCAATACCGAGCATACCTGGCGGGCACCAGCCTGCACCCATTTCGGGAACAGTTTTGAGGACCCAGTCAACGATGGAATCGGATGGATTGAGCATGGCCATTTTAGCTTTATTTTCAGAGCCACCACCTTTAGCCGCTACATCAAACTCAATCTTGTCACCTGGAACCACAGAGTAATGGATCACTGCAGGTGTGTTGTCTTTAGTGTTACGACGGGCGCCGGCTGGGTCCGCTAGGATAGAGGCGCGGAGTACGTTTTCAGGCAGTTTGTAAGCACGACGCACACCCTCATTGATCATATCTTCAAGGCCCATGGTGGCACCGTCCCAGCGTACATCCATACCTACGCGAACAAACACGGTAACAATCCCTGTGTCTTGGCAGAGTGGGCGATGACCCGTGGCGCTCATGCGTGAATTGATGAGAATTTGCGCCATCGCATCTTTTGCAGATGCAGATTCTTCACGCAAATAAGCCTCATGCATGGCTTCAATAAAATCGAGGGGGTGGTAATAAGAAATAAATTGTAAGGCGTCAGCAACGCTTTGAATTACATCATCTTGCTTAATAACTGTCATGAAACGCTCCTCTAGTGTGAAGGGAACATCAAGTGCTTTAACCAGCAGACTCGGTGTGAATGCGCAGGCAGTGAGTGCGCTAAAATAGCTTTAACGCACGGTGCAGGTGCTTAATAAGCCAATAAGTATAACGCGCATCGAGGTTGTTCGCCCAGTCGCGCGTCATCGACTATGGTGGTAAGTGTAAGCTAATTGGCTTTGATATTTTGCTCTTCTGTAATGATCTCGCTGAGCTGTTGGTCTTTTGCTTGCCAAAGCTGGTTGACCCAGCTTTGGAATTCAGCGCGGTACTCCATATTTTGATCGTAGCTTTGTCCGATAAACTGTTCGGGAATTGGCATGATTTCAATACGCATGACAATACGTTTGACTTGGCCGCTGAGTAAGTCCCAAAAGGTTGGCCGACCACCGGGGTAGTAAATTGTTACGTTGACCATACCGTGTAACTGTTCGCCCATTGCATCTAAAACAAAAGCAATGCCTCCGGCTTTAGGCTTGAGTAAGTGTTTAAAAGGTGAGTTTTGTTGTGCATGTTTTGCTTGAGTGAAGCGCGTACCTTCTAGAAAATTAAAGATCGAGACGGGAGTGGTTTTATAGCGCTCGCAGGCTTTACGAGTGGTTGCGAGGTCTTGGCCTTGCTTTTCAGGGTGCTTTTCTAAGTAAGCTTTGCTGTAGCGTTTCATGAATGGAAATTCCAATGCCCACCAGCATAGGCCAATCACTGGAACCCAAATCAACTCTTGTTTTAAAAAGAATTTCAATAGGGGTAGGCGGCGATTGAATTGGTATTGTAATGCGAGAATATCCACCCAGCTTTGATGGTTGCTAGTGACTAACCAAGAGTGAGTCAGATCCAGTTTTTCTAAGCCTTGCACATCCCAATCTATGGGCTGTACCAAGCGCATCCAAAAAGAGTTAATAGAGATCCATGCCTCAGCAATCCAGTGCATGGCAACACGGATTTTACGTTGAACAGGGGGTAATGGCAGGATCAGTTTTAATAAGGCAAGCGCAAAAAGTGGCCAGCACCAAAAGAGTGTATTGAGTGCTAATAATAAAGAAGCAATGAGGCCCCTTAATAAGGGAGGGAGACCGTGCAGCATAAAAGCAATACCTCGGAATAATGCACTGAGTGCGTTATAAACATACGTTTTAAGTGGTGTATGGTTATCGTTTCGATGAGGGAGTGCAAGTATTAGGTGAGGCTTAAGGGTCACTGCGCAAGGTGCAGCAGTGACCCGTAGCGATCGGTATTATCAAAATCGCGTAAGACCTCGTACTTTTAGTGCGGGGATGGATAACGAGGGCTGCGTAAGCAGCCCCTTAACCCCTTAACAGGCTGCTAAAGTCTTTGCAGTATAGGTTGGTACTGGTATTGTA
>NZ_JAXIVU010000019.1:0-44357 GCF_034259425.1 Denitrificimonas halotolerans | reverse complement strand
GTATCGCCGATGGTAGTGTGGGGTTTCCCCATGTGAGAGTAGGTCATCGTCAAGCTTATACAGCAAAACCCCAGTTCAGAAATGAACTGGGGTTTTTTTATGCCCAGAAAAAACAGCAGCTGCAGGACAATGCAGTCTGAATCAGCCGTGCGCAAAATAAAGGACGAACAATTAGAAGCAGATAGCAGATAGCAGATAGCAGATAGCAGATAGAAGTCAGTACTGCACTGTAACATCCAGCCCGAGCAGCGCCACGTTCTGATATGTACATTCGGAGGGGTAATTCAACGCTTGAGTGGCATTCTCATCCTGAGGGTGCTCAATACAGCCTTCCTTAGCCATAACGCTCAAAACACCAGTGTCCTTAAGGGCTCTTGCGTGCAACCATCCTTGGTCTTTTAACCGTGTCTGATGACTCACCTTCCTAGCTCACCTTCAGCACAGGCCCTGTTCGAATCACGCTACAGTGCAGTACTTAATGTGTATTCTAGCCTGCAATGACCTGCTGTCAGGGCGACAAAAGTATAGTAATTAACTGTTAAATCTGGACTACAGTGAAAAGATTGTGCGCGGTTTATATTGGTTTAGATGGCTATAAGGTTTGGCGCTTTAAATGCAAAATTGATCTGATGTGCGCTTTTTAATATAGAGGTCGTATAACTTAATTGTGTTTGATTTTTAGTCAATACTGTTTTAAGTGAAATGTTTTTATTTTGAATTTTTGGTATGATTGAATAGATGTGGGTAGGCTGCATTATTATATAAGCCAATTTATAAGTGTGCATGTAAGCCAATTTCTAAGTGTGCATGATTTGGAGTGCTCTCAAATGGAACAAAACTCGATAGGTATAGTTAGCAAAGCAAATGGTATCGTGCGAGCGGCTGATTGGGGCACGCCAATAGTGCTGCAAGAAACAAGCTTGGTGAAGCTGCCATTGTCATTAGACATGGTGCAGGCCTACGATCAATTAGATGAAGACCTGATTATTCGTTTACATAATGGTGAGCAGGTTCGTGTTCAAGGTTTTTTTAATAAGTTTGAAGATGAAGAACACAGTGAGTTGGTGCTAGAGGGTGAGGACGGTAGCACATGGTTGGGTAGTTTTGATGCCGTTAACTCTGAGTTTATGTTTTCAGAAATCAGCTCTGCAGATGTTGCAGCAGCCGGAGAGGCTATCAAGTCTGGTGCGGTAGCAGCTGAGGCTCCCATTAGCACTGAAGGTTGGGTGGTTACTGCTTTAGCATTTTTAGCAATTGCTGGCATTGTTAGTGCCTCTTCTAGCTCAGGATCTAGCTCACGGAAATTCACTCCGGCTGAGGATGAGCAGCCTAAAGAACCAGAAGTACCTAAAACACCAAAGATTGAAGACATCACCAATAACTATGATGAGGATGGTGACCTCACTGACACCACCATCCGTGGTGAGGCTGAGCCAGGCAGTACCGTTGATATCACCGACTCAGAGACGGGCGAGGTAGTTGGTAGCGGCGCTGCTGATGCAGATGGCAATTTTGAAGTTGTGGTTGAAGGTGGCTTAGAAGACGGTAAAGATTACGATGTCACCGCCAAAGACCCCTCAGGCAACGTGTCGGATAAAGAAACCATTACCGGTGATACCCAAGCGCCTGCAGCACCAGTGGTTGAAGATGTCATCAACGGCTTTGACGATAATGGTGATATCACTGACACCACCATCCGTGGTGAGGCTGAGCCAGGCAGCACCGTTGATATCGCCGACTCAGTGACGGGTGACGTAGTTGGCACGGGCACCGCTGATGCAGATGGCAATTTTGAAGTTGTGGTTGACGGTGGTCTAAAAAACGGCCAAGACTACGATGTTACCGCCAAAGACTCCTTAGGCAACGTGTCGGATAAAGAAACCATTACCGGTGACACCATCGCGCCGACAAAGCCTGAAGTAGAAGACATCACTAATAACTTCGATGAAGACGGCAACCTCACTGACACCACCATCCGTGGTAAAGCCGAGGCGGGTAGCACGGTTGAAGTCACCGATCCAGTGACGGGCGACGTAGTTGGTAGCGGCACTGCTGATGCAGATGGCAATTTTGAAGTTGTGGTTGACGGTGGTCTAAAAAACGGCCAAGACTACGATGTTACCGCCAAAGACTCCTTAGGCAACGTGTCGGATAAAGAAACCATTACCGGTGACACCATCGCGCCGACAAAGCCTGAAGTAGAAGACATCACCAATAACTTTGATGAAGACGGCACCCTCACTGACACCACCATCCGTGGTGAGGCTGAACCAGGTAGCACCGTTGATATCACCGATCCAGTGACGGGCGAGGTAGTTGGTAGCGGCACTGCTGATGCAGATGGCAATTTTGAAGTCGTCGTGGAAGGTGGCTTAGAAGACGGTCAAGACTATGACGTCACTGCTAAAGATTCAGCGGGTAACACGTCTGATCCAACACAAGTGAAAGGTGATACCACAGCGCCTGCAGCGCCCACAGCGCAGCTTGCTGAAGATACCGGTTCAAGTGCCGAAGATGGCATCACCAATAATGGCCAAATCAAGGTTGATGGTTTAGAACAAGACGCTACTTGGGAGTACTCCACTGATGGCGGAGAAAACTGGGTTGCTGGCACAGGCGACTCCTTTATCTTGCAGGAAGGTAATTATCAAGAAGGCGACATTCAAGTACGCCAAACCGATACCTTTGGCAACACAAGCAAACCAACGAAGCTTGGTGAAATCACGGTAGATACTCAGCCGCCTAGCATTGTTAACCTAGAGAGCTACAACTTAGATACCGATAGCCCTGCAAACGGCGAAGCCAATAAAACCGTGGTGACCTTTAAAGGTGAGCCTGGTGTGGTTTATCAAGTTACTATCGGTGACACCACAAAAACGAGCAGAGGCAATGCTGAGGGCCAGCATAAGGTCTCCTTCTTACCACCCGCAGACATGGGTGCGGAAGTTACCATTACCGGTACGGATACCGCAGGCAACAGCATCAGCGAAACAACACAAGTGTCGGATGAGCTACGCTTTGACGATACCAGTGCGCCAGATGACGGTAGCACGAGCGTGGCTGTTGATCCTATTACTGCTGACAACATTCTCAACAAGGCAGAATCAGAAACTAAAACAGCAGTGAGCGGCACCGTAAAAGGTGAGTTTACCGCAGGCGATACCATCACCATCACACTGGGCGGTAACGTCATTGGCACGGGGAGCGTGGATGCCGATGGTCGCTTTAGTGTCGAGGTGGATGGTTCTGATTTAGCTGCTGCGGAACAGATTGATGTGACCGTAGAGGCGAGCAGCGCTGCAGGCGTTAAAGGTGAAATCACCACCGAGCATTCCTACAGCGTAGACATTGTTGCGCCAAAAGTGGACCAAGTGGCCACCATTACTTTAGACAAGAGCCCAGCCGATGGCACACCAGATATCACCTTTGTGTCTTTTAGAGGTGATGATGCAGAAGCCACTTACACAGTGGTAATCGGCAATACCGCTGTGACCGCCACTGGCCCCGATGAAGATGGCTTTTATGTGGCTGAATTCCCGCCACAAGCAGCAGGCCAAGAGGTGGTAATCACTGCCACTGATACAGCGGGTAACACTACAATCATCAAAGACGCTACTCCCACAGAGATCACCTCAGGCGATACTGAAGTACCTATGCAGCCTGAAATCACCAGCGTTACCAACAGCTTTGATGAGCAAGGTGAACTCACAGGTACTGTGATTAAAGGTAAAACCGATAGCGGCGCTTTAGTGCAGTTATACGACGCTCAGGGTACGCTGATCAGCGAAGTTAAAGCCAATATCAACGGTAATTTTGAGTTTGCTGGCAACGTGCTAGAGAATGGAAAAGAATACACCGTTTCCGCTAAGTATGAGCTAGGTAACTCATCGCCAGCGGTCACCGTGGTGGGCGATACTGAAGCGCCGAATGTTGACACTGTTAAAATTGTGCAACTGGATACCTCTGATCCTGCTGACGGTGCAGCCAATCAAACCCTGTTGACCTTCAACACCGATGAACCGGATGCAGAGTTTACGTTTAGCGTTCTTGATGAAAATGGTCAGCCCAAAACGTACACGGGGAATGTGGAGTACTCGGCAAAAGGCGATACAGTCACTGCGACCTTTGAGCCAGCATTGAGCGCAGGCGACAAAATCATCATTACCGGCACCGACAGTTATGGCAATACCAGCGACACGGTATCCGACGACGCTGTAGTACCAGATGAAGTAACGAGTGTGGGCGATATCGTGCCACCTGAGCTGACCGATGTGAGTTTAAGTGAGAATACGGACGAAGATAGCGGTGAGTTAACCGGCCACACGTTCAGCTTCACCACCGACGACCCAACCGCGACTTATAAGGTTACGGTTAATGGTGTAACGCACGAAGGCACGCCTGACATTGAGGACGGAACCTATACTTATACCTTTGAACCACCGCTGAACGCAGGTGACAAGGTTGAGGTCGAGGCCAAAGACCTAGCAGGCAATACCTCCAGCGCAAGCGCCACCGCAGAGATATTTTTGCATATCACGGGTACTGAGCAATGGGATACCAACGACCCTGCCAACGGCAAGGCCGATGAGACCATCGTGAAGTTTGTGGCGAACAACAAAGAACCAGATACCTTTAGCGCCATAAATGCGAAAGGTGAAAAAATCGATGTCACCGTAACGCGCCTAAATAAAGCTGAGGGCGAAGATGACACGGCGCCATGGGAATATAAAGTGACCTTTGAGCCAGCCTTAGCCGAAGGTGAGACAGTGTTCATTGTTGGCAAACTTGAAGGCTTGGATGAGGTTGTAAAAGAAGCGACCGTTCCTGACAGCATTACTGACTTTGCAGACGAAGACAAACCGGATGCGCCAGAAGTAGATGGCTTTACCAATAACAAGGATGACAACAGCACCACAGTAACGGGTAAAGCCGAGGCTGGCAGCACCGTCAAAATCACCGATCCAGACGGCAATGAAGTTGGCAGCGGTATCGCTGATGATGACGGTAATTTTGAAATCGTCGTGGACAGTGGCTTAGCAAACGGCAAAGACTATAACGTCACAGCAACCGATAAGGCCGGTAATGATTCTGATCCTACTACTGTAACCGGCGATACTACTGCGCCCGAGAAATTGGCAGACGATGCCATCAAAATTGGTAACGATGGCGACGACTTTATTAATGCTACTGAAATTACCGATGGCAAAGTCACTGTTGTGATTGAGCTGCCTAAAGATGCTGAAGACACTGTGTTAACTGAAGCTGGCGATATTTTGGTGGTGAATGGTGTTGATTATGTCATCACTGCAGATGATGTAACGGCTGGCAAAGTAGAGTTCGAGCTTGATGCACCTAAAGAAGGTGAGCAGCTCACAGTCGATGCCTTCCTTAAAGATGAGCACAACAACGAATCAGAGAAAGTCACTGTAAGCGCTACAGCCGACACCGAAGCGCCCGCTAAGCCTATTATCGATAGTGTTGAAGTAGGTGCTGACGATAAAGTGACAAAGGTTGAAGGCCGTACTGAGTCAAACGCAATCATTAAGGATACAGAAGGCAATCAGCTTGCTACAGCAGATGAAGACGGTAAGTTCACCATAAACCCTGCACCTGAGGGCTGGGACGGTAACCTTACTGCTGAAGATGCAGCAGGCAACCAAAGTGAGCCAGTTAACGTCTTTAAACTACCGGGCATTGAGAAGGGCTTTGATAACGTTGCTTCGGTTGATGAAGGTGGTGTGGCGACAGAATATGATATGCCTGCTGAGCACGATCAGTTCAGCAATAACGGCTTCACCAATGACGCCACGCCTTACTTTGAGATCCCAGCCGGTCAAGCTGCTAACGCCAACAAAAACGTTTTGATCATCACCGATGCCGATGGCAATCAAACGGTGGTTAATGCTCAAGTTAAAGACTTGGGTGATGGTAAGACGTACCTAGAAATCACCGATAAGCTTGTTGACGGTAAGTATCAAGTGCAATACACCACCGATGCTGATGCTAAACCAGCTGAAGGCGATGAGCTTCAAGTATTGCCTTCACAAGATAACGAACTCTCAGAAAGCCTCACCTTCACCGTCGATACTCAGTCGCCTGCCGCGCCTAGCATCGAAGAAGTGCAAAACACCTTTGATGATGCCGGTGTCGCAACTGGCACCACCATCAGCGGTAAAGTGCAGGACAAGAAGGACGCTGCAGAAGCCGGCGCAACAGTAGAGGTTAAAGCTGCTGACGGCACTGTGGTGGGTACAGGTGTCACCGACACAGACGGTAACTTCACCATTAACCTTGTGCCAGCTTTAACAGATGGTCAAGACTACACTGTCGAAGCCACAGACAAAGCGGGCAACACCTCCAAGGTGTCTGACAGCATTACAGGTGATACCACCGCACCAACAGCATTAGGCCCAGATGCAATCAAGATAGGTGACGATGATAACACCGATTACATCAATGCAGCTGAAGTTACAGAAGGCAAGTTCAATGTCACTGTAACGTTACCTAAAACCGGTGTTGAAGCAGGTGATATCTTAGTCATCAATGGCGAAGAGATTACAATCACTCAAGCGCATTTAGTTGCGGAAAAAGTTGAACATCAGCTATCCACCGATGGCTACGCCGAAGGCGAGACAATTACTGTTGATGCAGTGATCAAAGATGCCTTTGGTAACAGCAATGATGGTATTTCAGCTGAGGCCATCTTGGATACCCAAAAGCCTGAGGTTGAATTTAAACAGGTCAACCCAACAGAGTTCACCTTAAACGTCAGCGAAGCGGGCACAGTAGTGCTGACCGATCAAAATGGTAACCCACTAAAAACCATTGAAGTGACAGAGGCGCAAGCTGGTACTAATGTGACTGTCACCTTTGATCAGGAGTTTGCGCCTAATACGCAAATCAAGATCTCGGCCACAGACAAAGCCGGCAACGTAACTGACACGCAGATTTTCGTTGAAAATATCCGCACAGAAGCATCAGACAATACCGAAGAGCTAGTCCTCGATATTGTTGCTACCAAGCGTGAAGCTACCGAGAGCGAAAGCATTGCTGGCCAAAAAGTCACCAGCTTTGGTGTGGTTTCTGCGGGCCTCGGTGGTGTAGCTGATGCTGGCGTACTCGACTTTGCTAATAACGCCATTGAGTTAAATGTTGCCGAAGGCACCGAGCGCGTATTGGAGCTTTTTGCAGAAGGTGGTGGTGTTTCAATTGGTGATACCTACGACTTAATCATCTACAAAGAAGACGCTTACGGCAATACCAAGTTTTATGATGTGTATGACGACTGGTTTACAGTGCCATTCTTGGGTTTCACTCAAGACGGTGAAATTAGTATTACCGAACCGGGTAAATACCACATCATGTTAAGCGCTAAAGCCGGTGTGAAAGTGATTGGTGGTGCGGCCTTAACAGTGACGAAGGACACCGTCGTCGATTATAACGAGTACGAAAGTGTGTCTGGGGTGCAGCAAGGTAACGTGTTAACTGACCTTGACTTAAGCGGTAAAGACCAAATCGATGAGCCAGACAACACCCGCATCACTAAAATCACGTATAAAGATGGGGTGGGCACTCATGAGGTTGACGTACCTGCGGTAGGTTCCACTGTCATCCAATTGACGCACGGCACCTTAACCATCTCAGCTAAAGGTAACTACACCTATAAGCTTAATGAGGGTGCTAATCCTCAGTTTCGTGAGCAAGAAAAAGTTACCTACACCATTACCAACAGTAAGACGGGTGACAGCTCAAGTGCTGATTTAACCATTAATTTAGTGGACAAACCCAGCAACATAGTGCCTGACAGCACTGTATGGCTTGATATGAAGCCTGAAGCTAAAGAGATCGACATACCAGCTAAAGATCAATTGAGCTCTAAAACCTGGGCAGATATTGTCGGTGTGGGCTTAGGTATCGCTGACATTGGCCTAATTGCGATTGAAAACGGTTTAGAAATTAACGTTGGTGAAAACCAAGTGCGCGATGTAACTTTCTGGGCCGACGGTGGTGCACCAGTAGCACTGGGTTACTCGCCTGTAGATTTAGTGATTTACAAAAAGGAAACCACTGCTAACGGTGATTTCTGGCAGCTGTATACCATCGAAGAAGACTGGTTTGGTATTGTAGGCGTTGTGGTGGGTGCGGGACGCACTTCTGAGGATAAAACCTTCCGCTTTGATGAAGGTGAATACAAAGCGGTATTAGTACCTACCACAGGTGGCGTGAATGTGATTCCGTCAACCACCCTGCACATTCGTGAAGACAAATTGTACGAGTACGAACAAACCAACGCTAAGGTCGAAACTGATCTTGGGCTAGATGAAGGTGCTGTGGTGTACAGTGTGGATGGTGAACCATTGGCTGAGGGTGACAATATCATCCAAGGCCAATATGGCACACTGACCATTAATGCAGATGGCAGTTACAGCTATGAGTTGTACCAAAACATCGCTTATAAAGACATCGGTAACATGGAAACCTTCAGCTACAGCATTCTTGGTGCTGATAACAAGCTGTATAACTCCACCTTGAACATTGTGATCAACAACGTTCAAGCTAACGATGACTCTGGTGATGCGCGCTTTGGCTTAGATAACCAAGAAGCCTACGGGGGCTGGGAGGCCGGTGGCATCAAAGGCGGCGCAGGCAATTCAACATACAGCCCAGACTTAATTGAGGTGCAGGCTAACCAAGTCTATGACTTAACCTTAAATTATAATCTCAATCCGACTACAGCGCGTGTGGATGAGTTTGTCATTCGTGTGATTGATGTGAAAACAGGCCAAGTGATTGAAACCTATAAGCCAAATGTTAGGGGTGAAAAAGGTGAGCTGAGCTGGAGCTTAACTGAGGGGCAGTATCGCGTTGAAGTGATCATTGATCCACGTTTGGCCAATACAGTAAGCTACAATTTGAGTTTGCAAGGCACCATCACCACCCTAGACGAGTTCCAAGCAGAACAAGCCAACACCATAGTGGAAGAAGGCAACTTGCTCGATAACGACACCTATAAAGAAGGTGCAGGTATTGCCGAGTTGGCCCACATTGAGGTAAACGGTAAGCCATTGGATATCGTGGTGGATGGGCAGTTTGATAACAACCTGTATAAGTCTATTACCATTGAAGGCGAACACGGCACCTTAGTGGTGCAGCAAGATGGCTCTTACACATACACCGCCCATGGTGATTCCTATGGCGTAGACGTGTTTGACTACAAGCTGATTTCCATTGCCGGTTCCAGTGACAGCGCTACACTCACCTTTAACGCAGGCATGAACGCCACTGGCTCCAAGTATGACGATGTCATCACGAGCACGGCGGGCAATGACACCTTTGAGGGTGGTTTAGGTTCAGACACCTTAAACTTCGACTTGCTCGATGAGGATGACGCCACCGGAGGCAACGGTGTTGATACTTGGACCGACTTCCACTTTGGTACGGGCGACAATGCTGATGTGATCGATATTTCTGACCTACTACTGAAGGGTTCGGGAGAGATTGATCTGAATGACTTCTTGAAGTTGGAGCATAATGCAGAAGAGGAAACACTCACACTAAGCATTGACCGCGACGGCGCAGCCGATGGATTCGGCTTTGAAGAACTGCTGGTATTAACAGAACATACGGAGTCGAAAACTTTGGATGATTTGTTGAATAACGAGCAAATTATATACTAGCCACAAACGCCACCCCGCCTCTAAACGCAAGGGTGGCTTCTTAAACACACCCAACCCCGAAAGCCAGCACGGTTTTCGGGGTTTTTTTTGCTACAAACAAGTGCAGAAATCTAACCAATAAAACGTTTCTCTCGAATTATGTTAGGCACATCCGCCACAATTAAAACCTCTGTGTAATGCTTACTTCTTATGAGCATGGCTATCCGATAAAAGTGCGCATTTAGCGCCTCGATCACTACCATTACATTATTTTTCATTACTGATTGCAGCGATTCTAGTATAATGCGGCCGAGCCTATTCTATAAAACACAGGGCAACTTAGTGTTGCATCAAACTACACCTCAAACAAACTACTCAGCCCGATCGTTCGTATCGGTGGCAACACTTATAATTATGCTCCAGTGTAAAGAATGAGCTAAACCGTCGTAAGCCTTGAACTATTGGCAGAATACACACCGATCACTGACTGATTTACGTTAAACCCAAAGGCCACGCCCTTGGTAAACAGAGGTACTTATGGCTAGCAACATTAAAATTTTAGTACATAGCAAAGATGACGTGCTCAAAGAAATTATTTTAGAAGGTGGCCAACCCACCATTCTGCGAGCACAACAAGGTGTTACCTACGAGGTAAAAGAACTCACCACAGGCACCGCCCCTAAAACTGTGCTACTAAAGCGTAAAGGCGATAATTTAGAGCTTTACATAAATGATGACTCTACAACGCCACTAGCTGTTATTGAAGATTACTACCTCCTTCCCAAACCATCCCCTTTAGTGGGCTTGGCTGAAAATGGGATGTTTTACCCATATGTGCCTCAAAGTGGTAATGCGACACAACTACCTTGGCAATTAAAAGAAGGTGATAGCAGCAAACAGATCCTTGGCTACAGCACTCAAGGCTCTGTAATACCTTGGTGGCCCATTATTATAGCTGGTGTGCTAATTGGTGGAGGCATTGCAGCTGCCTCAAGCTCTAGCTCCAGTGTTAGCTCGGGCCCAATTGATACCGAAGCACCTAAAGTGCCAGTGACTGAAAATATCACTAACAATTTTGATGAAAACGGCAACCTCACCGACACCACCATCCGTGGTGAGGCCGAACCAGGCAGTACCGTTGATATCACCGACCCAGTTACAGGCGATGTGGTGGGCACTGGCACCGCTGACGCAGATGGCCACTTTGAAATTGTCGTGGAAGGCGGTTTAAAAGACGGCCAAGACTACGATGTCACCGCCAAAGATCCCTCAGGCAATGCATCTGATAAAGAAACCATTACGGGTGATGCCAAACCGCCTGAAGCACCAACTGTATCTATTGGTAATGGTGATGAGTTTATTACCGAAGATGAAATTGATGGCGACGGCAATGTTGATGTCACTGTTGGCCTGCCCAGTGATGCCAAACCGGGCGATACCGTTGTGGTTAATGGTAAAGAGACTGAATTAACGGAAGAAGACATCAACAAAGGTGAAGTCACCGTTAAAGTGCCAGCGCCAGAAGAAGGTAAGACGCTTGAAGTTGAAGCGACAATCAAAGACCAAGCAGGCAACGAAAGTGATCCTACAACCGGTTCAACGACTGTAGATACCACAGCGCCTGAAGCACCGACTCTAGAGCTTGCCGAAGATACAGGGAGTGATGCTACTGACAGTATTGCTAGCAAAGGCACCGTAAATGTGAGTGGTCTTGAAGCTGATGCAACGTGGGAATACTCCACTGACGGTGGTGACACGTGGACCGATGGCATAGGTACCAACTTTGAATTAGAAGAAGGCGAGTACGCCGCTGGTGATGTGGTGGTACGTCAAACCGACGCTGCGGGCAACACCAGTAACAACGGTGAGTTAGGTACAGTCACCATTGATACCACCGCACCAGATGCGCCGACTCTTGAGTTGACCGAAGTCACCGGTAGCGATGATAGTGACGGCATTACCAGCAAAGGCACCGTAAATGTGAGTGGTCTTGAAGCTGATGCAACGTGGGAATACTCCACTGACGGTGGTGACACGTGGACCGATGGCATAGGTACCAACTTTGAATTAGAAGAAGGCGAGTACGCCGATGGTCAGGTGCTGGTACGTCAAACCGACGCTGCGGGCAACACCAGTAACAACGGTGAGTTAGGTACAGTCACCATTGATACCACCGCACCAGATGCGCCGACTCTTGAGTTGACCGAAGTCACCGGTAGCGATGATAGTGACGGTATTACCAGCAATAACACCGTAAACGTAGACGGTCTTGAAGCTGACGCAACCTGGGAATACTCCACCGACGGTGGCACCACGTGGACCGAGGGTTCAGGTACCAGCTTTGAATTATCCGAAGGTGAATACGCCGCTGGTGATGTGGTGGTACGTCAAACGGATGCCGCGGGTAATACCAGTGATAACGGTGAATTAGGTTGCAGTGACTATTGATACCACCAGCCCTGGTGGTGATGACGGTGCGCCGTTCTTAGCCATTGCTGAGGCGGACGATAACTACATCAGTGCCGATGAAATGGAAGACGGTATTCAAGCGGTTGTCACTCTGACTGACGGAACGCAGGCTGGTGATACTGTCACCGTGACGCTGACCGACAGTGCTGGTGATACGCATGAGTTCACGCACATCGTCACCAGTGCGGAAGTCAGCGCTGGTCAGGTTGAAATGACACTGGATGCAGCTTTTGCTGAAGGTGCAGCAAGCACCGTTGCCGTGATCACCGATGATGCCGGCAACAGTTCGGAGGAATCCAATGAAGTCACGTTTACCATTGACACCCTAGCCCCAGATGCGCCGACTCTTGCGTTGGCTGAAGACACCGGCGATGTGGATGGCATCACCAGCAATGGCACCGTTAATGTCGGTAACCTTGAAGATGACGCAACCTGGGAATACTCCACCGACGGCGGCACCACGTGGACCGAAGGCACAGGTACTAGCTTCAAGTTACCTGAAGGCCAGTACGCTGATGGTGATGTGGTGGTACGTCAAACGGATGCTGCGGGCAACACCAGTGATAAGGGTGCGTTGGGTGCAGTAACAGTTGATACTACAGCGCCTAGCCAACCGACAGATGTAGTTGTAGGTAATGGCGATGAATTTATTACCGAAGATGAAATTGATGGCGACGGCAATGTTGATGTAACGGTTGGCCTGCCCAGTGATGCTAAACCGAGCGATACCGTTGTGGTTAATGGTAAAGAGACTGAATTAACGGAAGAAGACATCAACAAAGGTGAAGTCACCGTAAAAGTGCCAGCGCTAGAAGAAGGTAAGACGCTTGAAGTTGAAGCGACAATCAAAGACCAAGCAGGCAACGAAAGTGATCCTACAACTGGTTCAGCGACTGTAGATACTACAGCGCCAGATGCTCCGACTATCAAGACCCAGACAGATGGTGCGGTAACGGTAACGCCGGCTAATGATGACACCACAGAAGTGTCTGTCACTTACACCGATGAAGACGGTGATGACCAGACCATCACAGCCACCAAAGATCCAGATACTGGTGAGTGGGGAAGTGATGACTTACCAGCAGGCGGCAGCATTGATCCATCAACGGGTGCGATTACTATTCCAGCCGATCAAGTTGATACCAGCAAAGATGTGACTGCAACAGCTAAAGATGAGGCAGGTAACACAGCGGATGCCACTCAAGCGGGTGACACCACAGCGCCAGGTGAAGAAGACACCAATGGTGATGGTGTGATTGATCCTGTCAAACCGTCTATTGAGATTGAAGAAGCGGCTGATGGCGTGAATGCTGAAGAGATTGCTGATGGCATTCAAACGGTTGTGACCTTACCTGAAGGCAGTATTGCTGGTGACACAGTGACCTTAACTATCACCGATGACCAAGGCGTTAAGACAACGGTTGAACATACTGTGACGGCTGAGGAAGCGGCTGCAGGCAGCTCAAAAGTGACCATACCAAACGATGCCACTGGTGTTACTCAAGATGGCGATTACAGCATTGTTGCCACAGTGACTGATGTATCAGGCAACACATCAGCGCCGAGTGACACTACTAATATTACTGTAGATACGACTGCTCCAGATGCTCCGACTATCAAGACACAGACAGATGGTGCGTTAACGGTAACGCCGGCTGCGGATGACACCACAGAAGTGTCTGTCACTTACACCGATGAAGACGGTAATGAGCAGACCATCACAGCCACCAAAGATCCAGCTACTGGTGATTGGAGCAGTGCTGACTTACCATCAGGCGGCAGCATTGATCCATCAACGGGTGCGATCACTATTCCAGCCGATCAAGTTGATACCAGCGAAGATGTAACCGCAACAGCCAAAGATGATGCGGGTAACATAGCGGATGCCACTCAAGCGGGTGACACTACAGCGCCTGGTCAAGGTGAGGGTGCGACTCAGGTTCAGCCAGTGGTTAGCATTGTTGAAGCAGAAGATGGCTTTATTAATGATGATGAGCTTAATTCGGACACAGCGCCGCAAGCTGCTGGTATTCAAACGGTCATCACTTTACCGTCAGGCACGGTTGAGGGTGATACGTTAACCCTAACCATCACCGATGGTGACGGTAATGAGACAATTATTGAGCATACTGTGACGGCTGAGGAAGCGGCTGCAGGCAGCTCAAATGTGACCATTCCAAACGATGCCACTGGTATTACTCAAGATAGCGACTACAGCATTGTTGCCACAGTAACAGATACTGCGGGTAATACCTCTGAGCAAAGCGCTGCGGTTGAGTTTACTGTAGATACGGTTGCACCTACTACGCCGACTCTAGAACTTGCCGAAGATACAGGAAGTGATGCTACTGACGGTATTACTAGCAATAACACCGTAAACGTAGACGGTCTTGAAGCTGATGCAACGTGGGAATACTCCACCGACGGTGGCACCACGTGGACCGAAGGCACAGGTACTAGCTTCAAGTTACCTGAAGGCCGGTACGCTGATGGTGATGTGTTGGTACGTCAAACGGATGCCGCGGGCAACACCAGTGATAACGGTAAATTAGGTGCAGTAACGGTTGATACCACAGCGCCTGTGGTTACGTTAGATGACTTGCTGACCAATGATGAAACGCCTGAGTTGAAGGGTACGGTCAACGATAAAGATGCAACCATTGTAATAACAGTGGGCGGCGTGGATTATCCAGCAACTAACAACGGTGACGGCACTTGGACACTAGCTGACGATACCTTGCCAACGCTGAATGAGGGTGAGCACACCATTACTGTCACTGCCACTGACCCAGCGGGTAACACGGATACAGATACTGCGACGGTAACAGTTGATACCACTGCCCCTGACGCCCCAACCATTGAAACGAATATTGATGGTGATGTGGTTGTGACCCCTGCTGATGACGACACCACTGAAGTAACTGTTGTGTACACGGATGAAAACGGTGATTCACAGACGGTTGTTGTGAGTAAAGATCCTGCGACAGATGAGTGGAGTTCAAACAATTCAGCTGTGACGGTTGACCCAACCACCGGCGCGACCACGATTCCTGCAGACAAGGTTGACACCAGTGAGGATGTGACGGCGACCGCCAAAGACCCAGCGGGTAACACGGCAGACGCAACACAAACAGGTGACACCGAGGCACCCGGTCAGCCAACCGTTGTGATCGGTAACGGTGATGCATACATCACTGCTAATGAGATTGAGGGTGGCAAAGTAACAGTCACCGTAGCACTGCCAGCGGATGCCGTTGCGGGTGATACGGTTAAGGGTCTGGACGAAGAGATCGTTCTGACCGAAGCGGACATCGCGGCCGGCACCGTTGTCGGAACGGTTGTTGCGCCAGAGCATGGTGCAGACCTGGATGTATCAGTGACCATCACTGATGCGGCAGGTAATGAAAGTGAGCCGGGTACCGCAAGTGCCACGGTTGATACTGAAGCACCAAATAACAGCACCACTCAGATCGTTATTAACGACATCACTGATGACAACACCATCAATAAGGCAGAGTCTGACGAACAAGTTGCGATCACCGGTACGGTGGCAGGCGAGTTCACCGAAGGTGATGCGATCACCGTGACGGTTAACGAGATAGACTACGCTGGAGCTGTAAATGCAGACGGTACATTCAGCGTGATGGTTGACGGTTCTGACCTGGTTGCTGATGCGGATCAGACCGTTGACGTGACAGTAGCGGCAACAGACACAGCCGGTAATGTGGGCGAAGCGACAGCAAGCAAAGATTACCTTGTTGATACCACCGCACCGAGCGCACCGACGGTTGAGCTGGGTGATGGTGATGCATACATCAATGCTGATGAGATTGTTGATGGCAAAGTAACGGTCACCGTAACACTGCCAGCGGATGCCGTAGCGGGTGATACCGTTAATGGTCTAGATGATCCGATCGTTCTGACCCAAGATGACATTGATGCCAAGCAGATTACTGCTCAAGTTCAAGCACCTGCTGAGGGTGATCCCCTTGATCTCTCAGTAACTATTACGGATGTTGCAGGTAATGAAAGTGAGCCAGGTACAGCAAGTGCCACGGTTGATACCACCAGCCCTGGTGGTGATGACGGTAGCGATGCACCAGTCTTAGCCATTGCTGAGGCAGACGATAACTACATCAGTGCCGATGAAATCAGTGATGGCATTCAAGCGGTTGTCACTCTGACTGCTGGTACAGAAGAAGGTGACACGGTCACCGTGACCCTGACCGACAGTGCTGGTGATACGCATGAGTTCACGCACACTGTCACCGGTGCCGAAACGACTGGCGGTCAGGTTGAAATGACTCTAACTGGTTCCTTCGCTGAAGGTGCAGCAAGCACCGTTGCCGTGATCACCGACGAGGCGGGCAACAGCTCGGCGAACTCCAATGAAGTCACGTTTACCATTGATACCCTAGCGCCAGATGCGCCGACTCTTGAGTTGGCTGAAGACACCGGTAGCGATGCTAGTGACGGTATTACCAGCAATGGCACCGTTAACGTGGGCGGTCTTGAAGCTGATGCAACCTGGGAATACTCCACCGACGGTGGCCAAAACTGGACCGAAGGCACAGGTACCAGCTTTGAATTGCCAGAAGGCGAGTACGCCGCTGGTGATGTGCTGGCACGTCAAACCGACGCTGCGGGTAACACCAGTAATAACGGTGAATTAGGTGCAGTGACTATTGATACCACCGCACCAGACGCGCCAACCCTAGAGTTGGCCGAAGACACTGGTAGCGATGCTAGTGACGGTATTACCAGTAATGGCACCGTTAACGTGGGCGGTCTTGAAGCTGATGCAACCTGGGAATACTCCACCGACGGTGGCCAAAACTGGACCGAAGGCACAGGTACCAGCTTTGAATTGCCAGAAGGCGAGTACGCCGCTGGTGATGTGCTGGCACGTCAAACCGACGCTGCGGGCAACACCAGTGATAACGGTGCGTTGGATGGAGTGACCGTTGATACCACCAGTCCGGGTGGTGATGACGGTAACGATGAACCGGTCTTAGCCATTGCTGAGGCGGACGATAACTACATCAATGCCGATGAAATCAGTGATGGAATCCAAGCGGTTGTCACTCTGACTGCTGGTACAGAAGAAGGTGATACTGTCACCGTGACCTTGACCGACAGTGAAGGCACAGCACATACATTCGAACACATCGTCACCGGTGCTGAAGTCAGCGCTGGTCAGGTTGAAATGACACTGGATGCAGCTTTTGCTGAAGGTGCAGCAATCACCGTTGCCGTGATCACCGATGAGGCGGGCAACAGCTCGGCGAATTCCAATGAAGTCACGTTTACCATTGACACCCTAGCGCCAGATGCACCGACTCTTGAGTTGGCCGAAGACACCGGTAGCGATGCTACTGACGGTATTACCAGTAATGGCACCGTTAACGTGGGCGGTCTTGAAGCTGATGCAACCTGGGAATACTCCACCGACGGTGGCCAAAACTGGACCGAAGGCACAGGTACCAGCTTTGAATTGCCAGAAGGCGAGTACGCCGCTGGTGATGTGGTGGTACGTCAAACCGACGCTGCGGGTAACACCAGTGGTAACGGTGAATTGGGTGCAGTGACTATTGATACCACCGCACCAGACGCGCCGACTCTTGAGTTAGATGAAGACACCGGTAGCGATGCTACTGACGGTATTACCAGTAATGGCACCGTTAACGTGGGCGGTCTTGAAACTGATGTAACCTGGGAATACTCCACCGATGGCGGCCAAAATTGGACCACCGGCACAGGTACCCGCTTTGAGTTACCAGAAGGCGAATATGCTGATGGTGACGTGCGGGTTCGTCAGACAAGTGAAGCTGGAATAACTAGTGGTAATGGCAGTTTAGGAGTGGTGGAAGTAGATATCACCCCACCAGCGCCACTGACGCTAGAATTAGCCGACGACACCTGTATTCCAGGTGACGGCATTACCAAAGATGGCACAGTTAATGTAAGCGGCCTTGAAGAAGGTGCTACATGGCAGTACTCCACCGACGGTGGCACCACGTGGAACGAAGGTACAGGTACCAGCTTTGAATTAGAAGAAGGCGAGTACGCCGATGGTGAGGTGCTGGCGCGTCAAACCGACGTTGCCGGCAACACTAGTGGTGACGGCATCTTAAATGGTTGGGTGAGTGTGGTTGATGAGACCCTTGCCGCAGCAAACAACTCTGTTGATTTAGTACTAGATGTTGAGCCAACTAAGACAGAAAACCCTAAACCCAGTGATCTGGACAAAACCGGCTTTACTGTAGTGAGCGCTGGGTTAGGTCCTGTTTTAGGAGCAGGTGTTCTTAATGAGCTCCAGGGTAAAGCTGTACAACTGGAAGTGGGCAAGGATGAGGTTCGTGACATTACTGTCTACGGCCAATCCGGTGGTATACAACTTGGTGGCACCATGGATCTATACCTCTACAAGCTGAATGAATCTACCAATGAATGGGAACAACACACAGTTAAGGAAAACTGGGTTGTTGCAGCGCTTCTTGGCGGTATGTCTAAAGAGACTGACTTCAGCTTAGGTGAGGGGCAGTGGATGTTTGTTATGGCAGGTGGTTATGGCGTCCAAGCAGTTACAGGCTTTAGTTTAAAGTTTACTAAAGATATTATCTCAGATTACGCTGATGCAGAATCTGTCAATGGTACTACCACAGGAAATGTCTTAACTGATAATGATCCGCAGTTTGGTTATGATGAGTTACCGGAAGGCACTACAGTAACCTCCATTAATGGGATTGCCATATCTAGTAATGCTAAAACAGTTATTACAGGTGAACACGGCAAATTAATAATTGAAGCCAATGGTGATTATACGTATGAGGTTAATGAAGATTTCCATGGCCCTTACGGTAGTGAAGATGTCTTTTCTTACGAGGTAACTTCGCCAGCCGGAAATACTGCTTCTGCAGATCTAACTATTAAGCTGAACATTACCCCTGATGATCAGCAGTTACAGTTGGATTCAACTGTCGTAGTTGATATTGAGCCGACTGTCACTTTAGATACAGATGAATCTGAGATTGAGAATGCAGGAGCCTTTGGAGTCTTAGACTTAGGTTTGCTAGGACCTGTATTGAGTGCAGACTTAATTGGTGCAGAAGGCACCATGAACTTCACCGTAGATGAAGGACAGGTAAGGAAACTGAGCTTCCAAGGTGAGGGAGGAAGCCTTTTAAGTTTGGCAACCTCATTTGATTTAGTAATTTTCAAATTGAATGAGCAAACTGGCCAGTTAGAAGAAGTGCACAAAGAGGTAAAATGGTTCGAGATACCTTTGGATATACTTGGGATTGGTGGTGCCGTAATGCCAAAGGGTGAAGCAACCCTAGAGTTCACCATTGGAACTTACGTTGCAATGCTTCAGGGAAAAAGTGCAGCAGGACTTGTTGGAGGCAGCACTCTTTCTGTGACGCACGATACAATCTACGATTACAACATCCCTTCCAAGTTTTTGGGTGAGGTCACTGGTGATGCAACAGAAGAAGCAGATGTTGTATTACTGAAAGTGAATGACGAGCCTATAGAGGCAGGCACAGCTACTACTGTTCAAGGGGAATACGGTGTTTTAACTATCCATAGCGATGGTACTTACACCTACAGTGTTACTAAACCTAATGATATGACTGGCTGGGAGCCACCTTATGGCAAGGTCGACTCCTTCCGGTTAGTAACCGAAGATGCTAACTGCAACACCACTATTGAAACGCTAAACATCAAAATTGGCACTCATACTGCCATTGATGATTTCAATGATGTGAGCGTTGCAATGAAAAACCTAGAAACCACTGAAAAGGTTATTGATGGTGTACCGGGAGCAACGACAGAGATTTCTAAAGTATTCACAGTTGATGAGAATACATTGACATCAGCAATCTTAAAAGCGGATAAAACAACTATCGGTACGCAGCTGGCTTATACCATTACGAATAATGAAACAGGTCAGGTTGTTGCTTCAGGTCAAGCTGTCAACAATGGTGATTTAGTTGCTAACTATGGTGCATTGGATGTCGCTATTCCAAGCTTAGCCCCAGGTGAGTACACAGTCACAATCGAACGAGTCAAGGGAGGTGGTCACATGCTAACCAATAGTGTGTTGTTCGAGACTCAGTCATTCCATTTTGACGAGTACACCCCAACGGCAATTAACCCTGTCATGGGCGTATTGTTAGAAAATGATGCTGGTAGTCATAATGTTGCTGAACTGAAAATCGGTAATAAAACAGTCTTTGTCAGTGCCCCAAACAAGGGCGCTGACAGCATAGAGGTTGAAGGGCTCTACGGAACTTTGACTGTTCAGAAAAATGGCACCTATAGCTATACACCGAGCGGTGAAGCCTACGGGATAGAGATCTTTGCCTATGAGACCACCTCGGTAACAGGTATTAAAGAAACGGCCACGTTAGAAATTAACGTGGCCGTGGACATCACTGCCTCCAAGTATGACGATGTCATCACGAGCACGGCGGGCAATGACACCTTTAAGGGTGGTTTAGGCTCAGACACCTTAAACTTCGACTTGCTCGATGAGGATGACGCCACCGGAGGCAACGGTGTTGATACTTGGACCGACTTTCATTTTGGTACGGGCGACAATGCTGATGTGATCGATATTTCTGACCTACTACTGAAGGGTTCGGAAGAGATTGATCTGAATGAGTTCTTGAAGTTGGAGCATAATGTAGAAGAGGAAACACTCACACTAAGTATTGACCGCGACGGTGCAGCCGATGGATTCGGCTTTGAAGAACTGCTGGTATTAACAGAACAGGCGGAGTCGAAAACTTTGGATGATTTGTTGAATAACGAGCAAATTATATATTAATCACATTGCTTCTTTAGTGTAAATCAACCCTTTGCAGAGTAATCTGCAAAGGGTTTTTTATTTTTTAACAATTACCTAGCAGAATCCCCCCACCTCTTAAGTGTTTGTATGAGAAAACAAAGCTCAGTCTAAAGAGGTCTGAAAATAAATACTTTTAGATACAAATGTGCATTTAGTCTTTTTGCTCAATTATCACTTGATACTTGTCAGCAAGTACCGCAGAAAGGTATTTGATGCTGCTGTATCGAGCAGGGCAAAAGAGATTTTTGATCGCATTGCGCTTCACTATAAAGTGGTGGTTAGTTCATGAAGCGTTGAGCCGTATCTTTATTGCACTTAAGCATAGATATAAAACAAATATTCTTGTCCATTTTTTACTGGTTCTTGAGCGAAGGTGTAACCGTGAGCTTTAGCTTCTTCGGGTACGTTACGGAAGGAACCAGGGCAGTCGGTGATCACTTGTAAGAGCTCGCCTTTGTTCATGCTCTCTAGAGCTTCTAAGGTGTAAATGACAGGGTAGGGGCAGGACTCGCCACGAAGATCTAGAGTGAAGTCTGCTTCTTTTTTCTTTTCCATATTATTTCGCTGCTCGTTTTAATAGGATGTGTCGATGGTAATTTTTTTCACGATATAGCGTTAAGCCATAGAGCACAGCCAACATTGTTAAAGTGCTAATGATTGCACCAACGGGGCCGATGCTATTGATCAAGTTGATTTTTTTCCCGCTAGCGACCAATACATTGTAGATGCCCAGGTGGTCCCAAGCATAAGCTAAGAAGGTTGCACCAATTACATTACCAGCAAATACAGGTAAAAATAGCACCTGGCCTTCCATTAGACGATACATCATTCCTGTTTCACAACCTGAGGCCAGTACAATGCCAAAGCCGAATAATACCCCTCCAACCAAAGTGCTCAAGGCTGCCACTTGGGTGATTGGTGTCAGGTCATACAGGGTGATCATGGCTAAGGTTAAGATCGAGCTGGCCGCCATGCCAAGAATAATAGCTTTACTCATTAAGCTGCGACCTACTAAGAATAAATCACGGAAAGCAGCGGTAAAGCAGATTTGTCCGCGTTCAATTAAAATACCGAAACACAGGCCAAACAGGGCACCTAAGCCCAGCAAACTTTTACCAGTAGTAAAGAAATATAGCAGTAAGCTGGCATAGGTTAGAGCCAATGCCACCCCGAGGTAGGGTTGAATTACTCGATTGTTAATTTTGGATGGTTTTACAGTACCGCGGGTTAAGGTTGGGCGGCCTTTCCACCAGCGTGTTTGACTCAGTTTCGCGCCAAAATAGGTGCCAATACCTGTGGCAATAATAAAAATCCATGAGTGAAAGGAAAACTGTGGTACACCGGTAAAGAAGGCTGCTAGGTTGCAGCCTAAGGCTAGGCGCGCACCAAAACCGGCAACAATGCCACCGAAAAAACCTTGTAGATAGCGGCGCTTTTGTTGGGGTAAGCGGATTTTAAAGCTATTACTGAGCAACACCATCAGTAGTGCACCGGTAAACATACCCCACACAATCCAACCATCGGCACGAGTTAAGGTGTCACCATCAAGTTTAACCATTTGGTAGTATTGCCAACCGGATACATCCACACCAAACAACTCGAGAATCTCACCGCCTAAGCGCGTAAACTCACCGGTTACTGCCCAAACGGTCGAAGTGAGGCCAAAATATCCCGCACTGAGTATACCGGCAAGGATAAGTACGAGGTAGGGATTCCAATGGCGTTGAAACATACTAGTGGTGGTCACTGGGTTCATCTGTAATCTCTTGGTTGTGGGAGTGGATAGAGTACGACTTGGGCTTGTTGTATCAAAATGCCGCTCATTGCCACAGTCGTTTGTAGCAAGCGTTACTGTGCTTGGTGATTGTAGGGGTGTACATGAGTGTTATTTTAACGTGTTCAGCGTTTAGCTTCAGGAGAAAAGTTCGCTTTATAAGTTCGGTGGGTTGTCTTTATGTAAATCAGGTGCGGTAGGGTGTTGTACTGTGTCTGTTGGTTTGATTTGACCGTACGCATAATGAAGACTGCAATTTTAAGTAGGATTTTAATCTGTGTAGTCGTAACCCTGTAGTTGAGTGCCCTTAATATGCTGAGTGGTGTTTAAATATTGCAATGAGCGCACTGAAGAAGTCTTATTTTTAGGAGTTTGTATGACGCAACCAGCAGCAAAGCACCGAAACACCTTTGATCCAAGCAGTGATCCAGTGCGTTGGAAGGTTTTGGCTGTCTTGTTGATGGCGATTTTTATGTCTCTGATGAGTGTCAGTGTGGTTAATGTGGCCTTGGCTTCAATTCAAGACGCTTTGGACGCAACTCGCTCTGATATTCAGTGGGTGTTATCGGGCTATGCACTGACCTTTGGTGTGGTATTGGTTAGTGCAGGGCGTGCAGGGGATTTAATGGGGCGTGGGGGGATTTTTATCCTTGGGGTTGTGATCTTTACTATGGCATCAGTTGCTGCTGGTTTAGCGCCAGATGCTCAATGGCTCAATGGTGCGCGCTTTGTCCAAGGTGTAGGTTCTGGATTTATGAACCCACAAGCAGTGGGGATGATCCAGAATTATTTCAGCGGCCCAGAGCGAGGGCGGGCTTTTGGTTTTTTTGGTACCACCGTAGGCGTATCAGTGGCTATCGGTCCTGTCATAGGTGGTTTGCTGATTCAGTTGGGTGGGTTAGAGATAGGTTGGCGTTTGACCTTTTTGATTAATGTGCCTGTAGGGGTGTTAACAATTGTGCTCGCCTTGTTGTGGTTTCCTCGTCCATTAATACATAAACCTAAGGCTAAAGAAGATCAAGGTTTAAACTCATTAGATCCGGTTGGTGCTGTGCTACTCGGGTTGGCAGTCTTAGCGGTGCTTTATCCTTTTGTTGAAACACATCCTTCGGCGTGGATGTGGCTATTGCTTCCTGCGGGTTTGCTTTTGTTTTATCTATGGGCACGCTGGGAACGTTGGTATACCGGACGAGGCTATAGTCCGATGGTGGATTTAAAGATTTTTTCCACAGCCAGTTACCGTAACGGCAGCATTTTAATGCTGTTGTATTTTTTAGGAATGACCAGTGTTTGGGTTTTGATTCCTTTATATGTGCAGTTGGGGTTAGGTTTTTCAGCTTTTGAGGCGGGCATGGTTGGTATTCCTTCAGCTTTGCTATCAGCTTATTCGGCAAACTGGGCTGGAAAAAGGGTTAATTACTATGGCCGTAAAGTGGTGATTGGAGGGTTAGCATTGGCTATTTTTGGGGTGCTGGCCACAGTTGCAGTGGTGTTGCTAAATGAATATATGGGCTTAAATATTTGGTGGTTGTTGTTCTCTTTAGCCTTCTTTGGTCTTGGCCAGGGTGCTGTAATCAGTCCAAATCAAACATTAACCCTTGCAGAGGTGCCTTTGGCTTATGCTGGTAGTTCAGGGGCTATTGTGCAAACGGGTCAACGTATTGGTACTTCGGTGGGGATTGCTGTGATTACCGCGCTAGTATTTACAGTGCTGCCTTATACATCTTGGCCCATTGCAGTGAGTGTGGGATTGCTCACGGTCTCTTTAGTTGTTTTATTTGCCTTAGTTGTTGCTTGTATAGACTTGCGTGATCGCAAAAGCCGAAGCAGTGACGTTGGCATACCGTGACATACTCAACTGTAATACGTTGCTCTGTTTGACTATGCAGCCCTTAGGCCTTACCTGCACCATTGGTATATTTCTGAACAGTATAGGCAGACAACTTGATAGGCAGACAACTTGAGTAATTTTCTGCTTACTAATCTCTAGCGCATCATATTCAAGATCATACGGAAGCCTGTAGACGCTTTTGTAGAAAAGCGAGAGCGGAACTTTAAGGGCGTTTAAGGTCGGTTTGAGGCTGACGTTGAGAGAGGGAGTTGTTAGCCAATAGAGAAGTGAGCCAGTTATTTTAGATGAGTGCGTTGCAAAAAGAGAAATTTTAGGTTGCGACAGACCTTGATGTCTGTCATCTTGCCATTGTTTTAAAAGTCGTTGCCATGAGTTAGTACAAGGACAGTCAGTATGAGCAATTTATGAAAAATGCAATTCGTTTTATACCTTTAGCCCAGTTTTTTTTCGCTTTATTGCTTGCTGTTTTCGGGGCGCAGAGTATGGCGCAGAATCAAGTTGGCCCAGCTTTGCAAGGCAGTCTTGGTTTTTGGTATGCGGCGAACCCACCATTGATTGAACTTTCTCAGTTTGATGTTTTAGTTGTGGAGCCTGCGCATTTTGATGCTGAAGCGCGTGGTGTTTTACAGCAACAAAATACTCAGTTATTTGCTTATTTATCCATTGGTGAATTTGATGGAGACAAGCAGCACTTGGCTCGTGCTGGGTTAGCGGACAGTACTAGCGGTACAGTGAATCATGCATGGAGTAGCCATGTGATGAATTTAGCTGATCCGAACTGGCATCGCTATATATTGGCGCGAGCACAGGCTTTACAAGAGCAAGGCTATCAAGGTTTATTTTTAGACACTTTAGATAGCTTTCAGTTATTACCACAAGCACAGCAACAGCAGCAACGCAGTGGCTTAATTGAGTTATTGAGCCGCTTGCAAAAAGACCTTCCAGGTTTTCAGTTGATCTTTAATCGCGGCTTTGAAGTGCTACATGAGTTGCCACATAAGCCAGCAGCGGTCGCGGTTGAATCGATCTATGCCGGCTGGAGTCCCAGTAATGGTCAGTATGTTGCTGTGAGTGACAATGACCGAGCTTGGTTAAAACAGCAGCTTGATCCTATTCGCGCAGCAGGTATTGCGCTGATTGCTATTGAGTATTTACCCTATTCTCGTCGTGTCGAAGCTCGTGAACTGGTGAAAAAACTGCAAGTTGAAGGTTTTATTCCTTATGTAGGTACACCGCATTTAGATTCTATTGGCTTGAGTACTATTGAAGTGCAGCCGCGTCGCTTAGCTGTTATTTACGATAAGCGTGATGGTGATTTGACGGTTAATAGTGGGCATGTCTATTTAGGCGGTTTATTGGAGTATTTTGGTTATCGAGTCGATTACTTTAGTGTCGATCAGCCTTTGCCAGTGCAGAATATGCCGGAGTTGTATGCGGGTATTGTGAGCTGGATTAAAAGCGGTCCACCGGTGAATAGCGGGCCTTTTTATAATTGGTTGCAAGGGCGCCTTGAGGAAAATATCCCTATAGTTTTTTTTGGTGGCATGCCCATTGAAAATGCAGCTTTATTACAACGCTTAGGCTTACGTAAGCGCTCAGGGGATGTCAGCAAGAAGCTCGGAGTTGATCAATACTCTAAACAGTTGTTAGGGCATTTTGAGGCGCCATTGCGGGTGCGTACACGTGGTTTACAACCATTGTTGAGTACCAATGACGAAAACCAGGTTGTGTTACAGCTCTCTGATCCACTAGGACGTACTTATCATCCAGTATTGCTAGCACCTTGGGGTGGATACGCTTTAGATCCTTATGTGCTAGAAAAAGGTTTGGATCAAAGTCGTTGGATTATAGATCCTTTTACTTTTTTACAGAAAACTTTGCGCTTGCCAGCTATGCCGCGAGTGGACAGTACCACGGAAAACGGGCGTCGGATTGCTACAGTGCATATTGATGGAGATGGGTTTCCATCAAAGGCAGAAATCCCAGACACGCCATATTCTGGTGAGGTGGTTTTAGCAGCATTTTTAAAAAAGTATCCATTTTTAACCTCTGTTTCCATGATTGAAGGAGAGGTGGGACCAAAAGGAAAGTATCCAGAGTTGTCATCGGTTTTAGAACCCATTGCACGCAAAATTTTTGCTTTAGATACAGTAGAGGTTGCGAGTCATAGTTTCAGTCATCCATTCTTTTGGCGTCCAGAGCTTGCAGAGCAGAAAGAGGACTTTGATCCAGAGTATGGCTACATGATGGAGATCCCAGGTTATGACACTGTGGATTATGAACGCGAAGTGTTGGGTTCCATTGACTATATTAATCAACGTTTAACGACAACAGATAAACCCGTTAAGGTATTCTTTTGGACCGGTGATGCTTTGCCATCAGCAGAAACCTTAAAGCTGACTTACGATAAAGGGGTGCTGAATATCAATGGAGCGGTGACAGCAGTCAAACCCTCTAACCCTTCGGTGACGGGGATTAATCCGCTGCTGCGGCCGACGGCCGGTGGCCTGCAATATTATGCGCCTATCATTAATGAAAACGTTTATACCAACCTATGGCACGGTCCATTTTATGGTTTCCGTGATTTGCTTTATACCTACGATTTTACTGATAAACCGCGCCGTTTAAGAGGCTTTAATCTGTATTACCACTTTTATGCGGGTACCAAACAAGCTTCGATTAAAACCATGCACAATATTTACCAATACATGCAGAATGCTGAGCCTCTATCGCTATGGATTACTCAATATATTCAACGTGTTAAGGGCATGTATAACAGCAGCTTAGCTCAGCGTTTAGATGGCGGTTGGCAGATTAAAGGCTTAGAACAGTTGCGTACGGTACGGATTGATCCGCAAATGGGGTGGCCAAACTTACTTAAATCGCAAGGTGTTGCCGGTGTACGTGATTTAGAGCAGGGACGTTACATCACTTTAAGTGATGCGCAGGCGGTCCTCTATTTGCAACCGCAGCGTGATACTGCCCCAAGCCTTGAGCAGGCTAATATTCCTCTCACGTCTTGGCATTATGTTAATGGGAAGCAGCTTAAGTTATCTTTCTCTGGCGAATTCCCCTTGAGCTTTAGTGTGCGCTATCAAGGACGTTGTTCTGTGCAATTTAAGGGGAAAAATTATCACGCAGAAAGACAGCTGGATTTACATCAGTTCTCTATACCTCATAAACGGGTGAGTGATGCAAAACTTATCTGTGAATAAACCCCGTAACAAGTATCGTTTAATTGCTCCCAGTGCTGTGATTGTGGCATTGGTAGCGGTGCTTGCTTTATTGTTTTTTTTGCGTAGCACTGATCGTGCTTTTGCACCGGATGCTAATAATCCCGATGAAATTTCTGCCGGTTACAGTGAATTGTTATTGCAGCAAACTCCAGGTGATGATGCGCTGCGCCTTAAGTTGATTGACCTCTATCTTGGTTTAGCTCGCTTCGCTGATGCGCAACGCCATTGGTTATTGCTGCAGCAAGTAAACTCACAAGTTAAAGCATATTATCAATTTAATATCGCAGCACAGCAGGCGCTTGGTTTGGGAGAGAGTGCGAAATATGAAGACTTACGCGAGCGTTTGCAAAGTCTTAAATACCAAGAGTTAACCGTGAATCAGCAAGAGCATTTAGCTGATTTAGCTTTGCGGTTAGATGCTGCACCGGTGGCGGCTGGTATTTATGAGTACTTGGGAAAGCACACTGAAGGTGCACAACAGGTTGAGCACTATGAGCGTGCTGCGCTGTGGTATTTTGCCGGCAATCAACACCATCAATCGGCACGCTTGCATGCCTTATTAGCCAGACAAAGCATAGGGCAGCAGCGTCTGAAGTATCAACAACAAGTGGTGGCGGACTATCTGGCAGGAGATGACCCTGCTGCTGCAGTGCACTATTTACAAGCATTACTTGATGAGAATGATCAGCAGCTTACCTTCGAGCAGCTAAGTGTAGGCGTCAATGCAGCACTTTTAGCTACAGACCTGTCAAGTGCCTTGCAGTTTAATGATCTACGACTCTTATTAGAACCAGACAATATTGATGCACATCAGGCTGAGGTGGATATGAGCTTAGCGGCTGGTGATATTCAACGAGCTTGGCAAGCACGCCACTGGTTGTTGGAGCATCAGCCCAATAATAGTGAGTTATTGTTGAAAATGGCTGAGTTAGGGGAATGGAATAATGATTTTCCGGCTGCCTTAACACTCTGGATGAGAGCGCTAGAGCTGAAATATGACCCTAAGCATTATGAGCATGCGTGGCGTATTGCATTGCAGATTTTTGATTTCGATCGTGGCTTACAGCTGTTGCATCCTATTGCGCAGGAGCGCGCACTCACTGATATTGAAATTGAAGCAGTCTTTTTTGCACATGAGTCGCGCGGTACGCCGGAGCAGGCGGAGCAATGGCTGCGCAGTTATATTGAACAATATCCGCGGCACCGTTTGGCTTGGCGTTACCTGCAACAAAATCTTGAATTTACCGAGCAATACAGTGCCGAAATTGCTTTATGGGAGCGCATGGCGCAGCACTTTACGCTGACGAGTAAAGAAATCATGCGTTGGGCTGAAGTGCACCTGTATAACTACGATGTGCCTGGAGCTTGGCGTGTTTTAAATCAGGATGCAAAAGAGTTCATGGACGATGCGTATTATTGGCGTTTAAAAGCATCTGTCGCTTGGGAGATGGAAGATGATGAGCAATTATTGTTAGCACTTGAGCACATGCGTCGCAATGATATTAAGCTGCATCGTAGTGAGCTGGATCAGTTGATCGCTTTATTAAGTGAGACTGACCCCAAGAGAGCGCTGCAGTTGGCTATGGAACGCTGGGAGGCAGAAGGAGCGTTGACAAGCCTTGTACGTGTGGTTTATCTCGCTTTAGACCTTAAAGATTGGGCAACAATACAGCGCTTGGTTGATGAAACCAAAGCGCATCCGAAACTGGCTCACAGTAAGCCTGCATTACTCGCTCGCGGCAGTTTAGCGTGGTATGAGCAAGATACTCAGTTAGCTGAATCTATTTGGTTGCAAGCTATTGCTTTATATCCCCAAGGTACAGTGTTTCGTGAACAATTGCTGTGGTGATACCTAGACACGAATCAGTTAGATCCGATTAAAAACTTACTGAGTAAATGGCATAGGTTAGCTCAGGGCGATAGCCGTTTATGGTTGCCTTTTGCTGCTTCAAACCAGTTGCTAAATCGCTCTAAAGAGGCTTTGGTTTGGTACCAACGTCATTTAGAACTGAATCCCTCGGATTGGCTCAGTCAGGCTGCTTTTGCCGATGCTTTGGAGGGGGCTCAATACTATGATGCTGCATTAAGGTTGCGTCACCGTTTACTTGAGTCACCTGTGCTCACAGCAGCCACAGAAGAAAATTATCGTACGTGGTTATATTTATTGGTGGCCAATTACGGACAAAAAACGGCTCATAATCAGGCGTTGGCTTGGCAAGATGGTTCACCGAGCATGTTACAGCTTTGGTTTGAGCAGCAATTAGGCCTGTTAGGCTTACCTGAACAGGAACAGCAGAAAAGTCATTGGCTGCGTTGGGCGCAACAGAAAAAATTGATCATAAGTGACTTTGAGAAAATGGAAGAAGCGCTGCGTACGATGAACCTTGCAGAAGTGCAACGTTTATTAGTGGCGCAACGTATGCCTAGAGCACAGCAAGTGGCAGCACTTAATGTCTTGAATTTTGGTCACCGAGCAGCCGCTATAGCTGTGTCTGAATTAGGTGATGAGCAGAGCGTGAACAGTCGTGATCCATTACGCCGGCAGGCTTTAGAAGCGCTTAAAACATTTCCACAAGGCGCGCAAATAGGTTGGCAGCAGCGTGACTTTGGCGGTGTTGTGTATTCTGGTGCAAAGGCCTCGGTTGCAAAGGTTTTAGATGATCGTTGGTATGCACGCATTAATGCGGATCAAGGGCAGCTTGAAGTTAAAGACAGTAAAAAAGGAGCTTTAACTAACGAAAAATATGTGGAATTAGCGCTGAATCGTCAGTTATCCCGCGGCAGTTTAGATTTAAGCATTAACCATAGCGATTCTGATGTGAGTTCACGTAGCGGTATTTCCATCGCTAGCAATTGGCAAGTATCGCAAAAAAGTAGTCTGAGTTTAGGTTATGACTGGCGTGACCGCAGTGAAGCTTCAGGCTTAATGTATGGCTTAGGCCAAGAAAATCGCTTGTGGTTACGTGGTTATAGGCAAGTCACAGGGCGTGACTCTATATCTTGGGGGGTGGAGAAAACACAATATGAAACCCGAGATAATAAAAAATTAGGCAGTGGTAAAGGCTTTGAATTGCAGCTGGCACATAGTGTGTTTTTTGAACACCCTACGTGGATCTTAAAGGCTGGTTTTGATTATCAAACCAATGCTTTAAATGATAAAAACTTATCTGGTCTGCCAAGTAATCCTGGGGATGGTGTTCCTTTCACCACGGGGTCATTGCTTAGTGAAACATACAAATATGCTTATATTGGTACCAGCTTACAGCGTGGCGTGCCCGGTTTTTTAAACCGCACTGAGCCGCAATATACTTGGCTTATTGATGGTGTGATTGGCCGTCAGTGGCCTGATAATAAAATGACATATGCACTGACTGCTGGGGTTGGGGTACAAGTGATGGGAGATGATGAGCTGGCTTTTACTTTTGGCTATCAATCATCTCCAAAAAATCAACTTAAAAGCCAGTCAGGTGCAACTCTGGGCGTCAGTTACAGTTTACGTTTTGGTCGTTAATTATATAAAAAAGGAAGAAAGCTATGCGAATACATCTTTGGGCAGCGGTGTTTTTTAGTGTGCTCCTCAGTGCTTGCAGTGTTACCACAGGCAATAAGGGGGCTGAGTTTAATCAACAGGCACGTTGGGGGTTGTTGCCGGTAGTTAACTTCTCACAAGCACCACAAGCGGGTGAGCGTACCGAGAAAATCTTACAAAGCGTTTTATCACAACGAGGTATTCAAGTGTATATGTATCCATACCAGCAAAACTCAAGTATGCCGTTGTTAGATGATCAAAAACGCTTAGATACAGCATGGGAGTGGGCCCGTCAGCAGGGTTTTGATTATGTGATCACCGGAAGTATTGAAGAGTGGCAGTATAAAAATGGTTTAGACGGTGAGCCAGCTGTAGGCATTAGTTTGCAAGTGGTTGACCCTGCAACAGGGCAAACCTTGTGGAGTCACAGTGGTGCGCGTTCTGGTTGGTCTCGTGAAAGCTTAGCGGGCAGTGCTCAAAAAGTGCTGAATAAACTTATTAATCAGTTACGCCTCCAGTAATTATGCGAACGCTTTATAACGACTACGTAGTACCGCTGCGCACTCATACTTTAAGTGCTTGGTTGGAAACAGTTTTTATCACTGTTGTTGCTATTGGACTTGGGTATAGCTTGTCCCCACAGGATCCATTTTTGGTGGCCGCTGATTTTCCATGGATGCTGTTTGCGCCTTTATTGGTAGCGGTACGTTATGGGTTGTTAGCAGGCTTATTTAGCGTGAGTTTAATACTTGCAGGGTTACTATTCAGTGTTGAGCAGCAAACGCACCTGCCGATCAGTTATATGGTGGGCTTATTGCTTGCCACTTTTTTAGCGGGGGAGTTTCATGATCTATGGTTGAAAAAGTTAATTCTTTTGCAAAGAGCTAATGAGTACCGTCAGTATCGTTTAGATGACTTTACTCGTTCGTATCGCTTACTGCAGATCTCCCATGATGATTTAGAGTTGCGGATTGCTGGGGGGAACCGCAGTTTGCGCAGTACTTTACAGTCTCTACGTCGTTCTTTACAGGCGGTTGAACAGTCCCGCCAGCCCGACTTGGCTAATATTGCAGAGCAAGCCATGCAGATTTTTAGTGAGCATAGTGCTTTTACTGCTGCTGCTTTGTATCCGGTGGATGCAAAACAAGGAATACAGCTCAAGGCCTTAACTGTTGTTGGGCAGATGCCACAAATTAATATTGATGATGTATTGCTGAAAGCATGTTTAGAGGCTAAACGTACCGTTAGTATTCGTGATGAGCTCCTAGATAAAGGTGAAAACCCTTCTCAGCTGCAAGTTTGTGTACCTTTATTGGATACTGAGCAAAATTGGGTCGGAATTTTGGCTATTGCGCAGTTACCCTTTTTTGCTATGACGGAGCAGACTCTGAATTTGCTGACCTTAATTTCTGGTTACATTGCTGACGCCTTACACGCAAATAAAGCAGTCATGCAGTTACAGGATTCACACGCCCAATACTTCTCGCAACAGTTGCAGCGAGCTGTGCTCAATACTCATAAATATAAATTGAGTGCAGCCCTTTGTGCTTTTGAAATGACCAATGAAAACTCTGAATTGCAAATGTTGCTCGAACACAGTCAGCGTGGTTTAGATTTACAATTGGAGGTGATAAATAACCGTGGATCTCATGTGTTATTAGTGTTGTTGCCATTAACTCGCCCGACTGGAGTGTTAAGTTATTTAGAGCGAATCAATGCATTGGTAGAGCAGCAGTTTCCTGATATGAATCTGGCCAGACTCGCTGTAACAGTGAGGACGTTCCAGCTGGATCAAGCACAATCTGCGGCGGTACGGCAGTTTGTTTACCAAGAGTGTGGCTTAAATGAACAGCAATTGGTTGTTTAACGTTGATGTGCTCAATCCGTTGCTCCAAGTTGAGCAGCTGAGTGGGCTATTGGCTATTCATGTGTTGCTCAGCATTTGTGTGGCAGTGTTAGCGTGGTTGTTATTACCAGCGAAATATCGTTTTCCGATCCAGCTCAGTCTCCCTTTGCTTGTGAGTTTTGCTATGCTGATGCCGGTCGTCGGTGCTGTGGGTTTGTTACTGTTTGTGCTGCCGAGTTTACATTGTCCGAAACGACAGAAAGAGTCTGTCTTGAACGTGCAGGAAAAAATTGAGCTGCCCTATACCCAACTGAAAGAAAAGGCTTCGGTTTTATTTAACGATGGCAGCTTGCAAGATGTACTCACCTTACAAAGTGATGAGCACAAACGGCTCAATGCGTTACTGTCCATTGGTAATATGAAACAGCAGCATGCCATTCCTATTTTAAAAAAAGCTTTGCACGACCCAGCCGATGATATTCGTTTGTTGGCTTATGCGATGTTGGATAAGTATGAGACGCAAATTAATACTCAGTTAGAGCGGGTGCAGGAGCAGTTAGCTGAGGCACAAGGTGCCCAACTGGCACAACTGCATCAACAAGTTGCGCGAAACTACTGGGAATTAGCGTATTTAGGTTTGGCACAGGGAGCCGTGTTTGAACATGTGTTAGAACGCGCACAATTCCATATTCAGCAGGCGATTGACTATAAAGAAACCTCAGAACTGTTGTTATTGCAAGGACGTATTGCTTTGCAACAAAGGCAGTTAGAGCAGGCTCATAAGTGCTTTACACAAGCGTTAGCGATGGGGATGCATAAACAACATGTTATCCCTTATCTAGCAGAAATAGCTTATGAAGCGGGTCGTTACCATGAGATTCCTGCGTTGTTGGCTCAATTACCGGAAGCTATACGTCAGCGCTATCCTTTTTTAGCAATCGTGGGTTATTGGCATGTCAGCGCATAAAACGAGTGCAGATATTTGTTTGTTATTGGAAGGCACTTGGCCTTATGTACGCGGTGGCGTTTCCAGTTGGATCAATCAAATGATTCTTGGCATGCCAGATGTGACATTTTCAGTTTTATTTATTGGTGGAGCGCGGGATGCTTATCCTGAGCGTCAATATGAGATTCCAGAGAATGTTAAGCATATTGATGAAATCTATCTTGAGGATACGTGGAGTTTAAAAAATGATCTGCCACAGCGGGTGCAAGAGCCTAATAATACAGAGGCGATTGCTGCATTTTTTAACTTCTTACATGCCGAACAAGTTCCGAGTCTTGCCACGGGTGAGCGGGTGCTTGAGTCCTTGCTCAAAGGGGAGGTGACGCGGGATTTAATCATGCGCACTGAAAGCAGTTGGCAGGTTTTATGCGCAGATTATGAGAAAAATTGCAGTGCCCCTTCATTTATAGACTATTTTTGGACGGTGCGTACCATGCAAGCGCCCTTGCTAGCGTTGGCAAGCATGGCGCATCATTTGCCTCGAGCTAAGGCTGTGCATGCTATTTCCACTGGCTATGCTGGTTTTATGGGCTGTGTGCTACGCAAACTCTGGGGCTGCAATTTTATTTTGAGTGAACACGGTATTTACACTAAAGAACGTAAAATTGACTTAGCCCAAGCACAATGGATTGCGGAAAGCTCGGATCAAACTTTACGTGGTGGCTTGGCCCCCAGTTCCAGTTATATGCGTGCACTATGGATTCGGTTTTTTGAGCGCATTGGGTTGTTGGTGTATCAGGCAGCCAATCCGATTGTGTCCTTATATAATGGGAACCGTTTGCGTCAGATTGAGGACGGAGCTGCAGAACAGCGCACTTTGATCATTCCTAATGGCATTAATCTAAAAGCTTGGGAAGGCATTCCAGAGCAGCGAGCAACAGGCGGGAAGCCAGTCATTGGTTTGATCGGTCGGATTGTACCCATTAAAGACATTAAAACTTTTATTCGCAGTGTTCGCAGCCTAGTGAATAGCATCCCTGATGTGCAGGCTTGGATTGTTGGGCCGGAGGAGGAAGACCCACATTATGTGAGCGAGTGTCGTAGCTTAGTAAAAAGCTTAGGATTGCAAGCACAGGTACAGTTTCTAGGTTTTCAAAATATCAAAGAAATCCTTCCAAAAATGGATGTGATGGTGCTGACATCAATCAGTGAAGCACAGCCCTTGGTGATTTTAGAAGCCTGGGCTGCTGGAACTCCTGTGGTCGCTACTGATGTAGGGGCGTGTCGGGAAATGGTTTGCGGGATTAGCGAAGAGGATAGAGCGATTGGGCCGGCTGGCGAGGTGGTGGCGATTGCAGACCCGTTAGCCAGTGCACGCAGTATCAGTCGTATTTTACAAGATCCAGTATATTGGCAAACACTGCAGAGAAATGGTTTGCAGCGTGTGAATCGGTTTTATAGTGAAGCGCTGATGTTAGACCGTTACCGCGCACTGTATCAGCATGCAACGGAGGTGCAGTAGATGGCAGGTATTGGTTTTCAGTTGCGTAAAATTTTAGCTAAAGACACTTATGGAGCAACTTTAAGGGCCTATTTGTATGCAGGGATGATCAGCTCAGGTCCATGGGCTTTGTCTATTTTAAGTGTCATGGTGATTGGTTTATTAAGCCTAGGAGCTTTGGTTCCCGCTTTAGAAGTGCGGCAGTTTTTGATTTCTGTCACTTATTTGATGGCGAGCTCTTTGATTTTTACTGGCGGCTGGCAACTGTTTTTTACCCGTTATATTTCCGACAGGCTGTTTGAGCAGCGTGATGACACTGTAATGCCCAATTTATTAGGCATTCTTTTACTGATCACTGTTACTGCCAGTGCAATGGCTTTGATCAGTATTGTGTTCCTGTTTCAAGGTACTACATGGCTGTATGGCGTGCTGATGTTTAGCAACTTTGTGGTGCTATGTAATTTGTGGATTGTGATTATCTTTCTCTCGGGGATGAAAGCCTATAATCGAATTTTGCTGACGATGTTGTTGGGTTATAGCGTAATGATCGGGGCAAGCTTATTGTTGGATCAATGGAAAGTTTATGGACTGCTCAGCGCTTTATTAATTGGTCATGCCACTTTATTGTTCGTGTTTTTAGCGGAAATCTTACGTTTATATCCATCTGGTAAATTGGTTTCTTTTGAGTTTTTAAAAAGTACGCGATTATATTTCAGTTTAATTATGACAGGGTTGCTATATAACTTTGGCATCTGGATTGATAAGTTTATTTTTTGGTTTAATCCAGAAACCTCTCATCAAGTCATTGGTCCGCTACGTGGTTCATTACTTTATGATTTACCCATCTTTTTAGCTTATTTAGCCATTATTCTGGGTATGGCTGTCTTTTTAGTAAAAATCGAAACGGATTTTGCTGAATGGTATGAAAAACTGTTTAATGCTGTGCGTGATGGTGGAACATTAAGCTATATCCATCATGCTCGTGATGAGATGACTGGCGCTATCCGAGAAGGCTTGTTTGCTATTTGTAAGATTCAAGCAGTAACCATTGTGGTTTTACTGATTTTTGCACCTAATATTTTGGATTGGTTGGGTATATCCCGTTACCATTTACCGTTGTTTTATATTGATGTGGTGGGGGTGAGTATTCAAGTGGTGTTTATGGCTTTACTGAATGTGTTTTTTTATTTAGATAAGCGCACCATCGTATTAAGTTTATGTGCATTATTTGTGGTGTTAAATGCAGGTTTAACCTTGCTCAGTCAGCAGTTGGGGCCGCTATATTTTGGTTATGGGTTTACTTTATCGCTTTTGGTTTGTGCATTAGTGGCATTGTATCAATTGTCTAAAACGCTGGATTCATTGGTTTATAGCACTTTTATGCTACGTACTGACTAGATCAGTATTATTGAATACTTAAGGTGGAGCTTATTTTTTCTGTAGTATGGGAAGCAAGACGTTCAATAAATGATCTAATAAAGGTGAGTAATGAAAAAACTAAGCACATTTTTGCTGACGATTGGGCTCACGTTGAGTATAGCAACGCAAGTTGCGGCTGCTGACTTATTTGATAGTTATCGATTTGGAGACAGTCACTCTGCTTTTACAGAGGAAAAAGGTTACTACGATTGCTCAGCACAAATGGGCATGATGTCCCGCTGTCTGGATGATATACCCTTTACAAATGAATCATTCAGCTTAGCTTTATCCTTCACTGATAACGGTTTGAAGTCAGTAACCTTATTGAATGCTTATGATGATGCGCTGTTTGCCAAGGTGATGGGGGCTTTGACTCAGAGCTTTACTTTGGTCGCTTTACAAGGACCTGTACAGCTTTTAGATATGGTGCAGCTGTCTAATAGCCTTGAAGATAAAGACAAAATACTGCCAATTGTGAATCAGTTTGAAGATATCAGTTTGGCTCAAGGTAAGCTTTCTTACATTTTAGTTGAGCGACCGGCAAATGAGTTATTGAAAATGAGCAACAGTGCAGAGGCTGTGAGTAAATCACCCAACGATACACGTTTAGCTGAATTGACAATTTTTGCTGACTCAGAAGTGGGTAGTTATTTATATATACAATTTTCTTTGCCTAAATTAGAAATGGAACGTAAACGTAATAATTAAATGTTTAGGTTTAGGACTTAGAAATTGAACCGAGCGTATTGTTCATGTTTATGATGTCAGCGTCCATAAGCGTCAGTTGCAGCTCGTACCTTAGTTTAAAGGGGCTCGCTGCTAAAGCTGCAGCGAGACCTTATTGATAGCATCAATAGACATCTTCTAAATAACGTCCTTGAGCTTTTAAATGCGCAACACTGAGGTGTAAAGGTTGGACAATATTGTCGAATACTTGGCTGACGCCATTAGCCATGTCACGACTACCACACACCAATACTTGTGCGCCTTTTGCAATCAGTTGGCGTAGGTCTTGCGCATCGGCTTGAATAGCATCTTGTACATAGGCTTTTTCTGTTGCACGAGAAAAGGCTGTATTTAAGGCACAGAGACGCTCATCTTTTAGGTAGTTGTTGAGCTCTGGTTCATATAGAAAGTCTGACTCAGGGTTGCGACCACCCCAATATAGATACATTGGATTGTGGGCAACATTTTGACGGATAAAGCCGGCTAGTGGACCAATTCCGGCGCCAGCGCCAACCAAAATGATTGGTTGGGTGCCACGAGCCGGGCGAAAGCTTGGGTTGTGTTGAATAAATCCATCGATCTGATCGCCAATATGTAAGTTGTGTAAAAAGTTTGAGCACAAGCCCTGCGGTTGTTTACGTACACAAATTTCCAAAACACCATCGTTACTGGATGAGGCGAGTGAATATAAGCGTGGGCTGTGCCCCTGAGGTGGGGTGATGCCGAATAAATCGCCTGGTGCAAAGGAAGGGACTGGCTGACGCTTTTTTAAGCGCAGTGTATGCCACAGTTTTTTGGATGATTGCACAGGTTTAAAACGTAATATGCTTGTGGGGGCATTCACCGCAACGCCGTAATCGATACGATCAATCAGCTGAAAAGTTGTCGTTGCTGCCGGTGCTGGATTATGGTTGAGTGTCAGAGCTATATTGAGGTGCTTACTGATGTCTTCCCCCCAGTGGCGAAACTCTGTTGCTGAGCAACGGTTAATGCGCGTGATAGGCAGTATGCGCTGTAAGCCTTTTTGACTGAGAGCCTGATCCACATCTAAGCCAAACTGGCAAAATTTAGGAAATTGCTGATCACCAAAGCCAAGCACTGCATAGTGCAGTTGTGGTTTAGGATTAAAGAGGTCTAACTGAGCGAGAAATTTATTGGCGTTGCTCGGTGCTCCACCATCACCATAAGTGGACGTTAAGATAAATAAGGTTGTGGCTTTGGGGTAATCACTGGCTAATTCATTCATCGCGGCGCAGTGCACAGTTTTACCAGCTTGTACCAACTGCTGCTGTAAGTTTTGTGCAAAGCCCCAAGTGGAGTTGCCTTCAGAACCAACTAAGATAATAGTGTCTGCTTGTTCGCTCTTGGCGCTGACGGTTGGTTTTAGCGTGTTAGAACGGCGTTGCCACCATATTTTTATGCCTGTCATGCACAGGGCTGGTACGCCAAGTGAAGCGAAACCTAGCAGTAGACCAAACCACCAAAGGCCTTTACCTGTATGTAATACGGTGATCCAGTGTTGTAATTGTTTGTTGCCGGATGAAGGGGTGAACTGCAGTAATTCACCGCTAGCTTGGTCGATATAGCCCGCCCCTTGAGTAGTAGTCAGTGAGTAAAAATCCTTAACATCATTAAGGTAGGGGAAAACCAATTCTTTGAGTTGTAAGCTATCTACGTTTTGTAGAGCGGTTAAAGTGCCTACAGGCACGGGGGTGCCCCCTGAGACTTGCTCAGGAAAGCTAGGCTCATTGTTGGCGGCATCAGGTAAAATCCCAAAGTGCACTGACGACATATAGCTGCCGGTTAGAGCTGAGATCAATAAAGCAACCACTGTAAAGCGGGCCAACTCGGCATGAACGCGCTGGCTTCCGGAGCCTGCAATCGGGCGCAGTAATGCAGACCAACCGCCTAAGCGTTGTACCAGTAAGGTGATGCCGGACAGGCATATCAATACCATTAAAACAGCTGATATACCGGCCAATGCACGACCGCTGTCACCGAGTAAGAAAGAGCGATGGAGGTTCTTAACCCAACGTGCCCATGTGGATGGTTGGTAAGGTGCAAGATAGGTTCCCTGGATAGGATTGACTAAAACCGCGCTTGGTTGATTATCACCGTTGTGATAAACAATGATTTCACCGGATGCTGTGCGGGTAATTTGTTCGGTCGTAGGAAAGTTTGTCAGTACTCGCTCAGCCAACTGGGCCACAGAAAGTTCACCTGCGGCAGGTATGATGGCTGCTGAGCGTTCCAAGCTGGGTACTATAGATAAAACGGCGCCAGAGGTTGTCAGTACTAAGAAGAATAAAGTAGCGAGCAGTCCGGGTAAGCCGTGAAGCTTGCGTAACATGATGAATGTCCCTTGGGGTTATTTCAGATCGTAGGTGAATGAGCGTACATAACCACGACCAGATACAACTTGACCAGCACCGGAACGGGTCAATGGTACAATGATTTCAGCACGGTTTTCGCGCATATCTTCTACTGCGGTATCAATGCGTAATTGATAGCCAGCATCAATGAAGGCGTCGTCCACCTCTAAGGTATGAGTAAAAGTCTCTCCGCTGGTGATGCTAGCTCCGCTGATACCGTCATACTCAGCTGCTTTTAGACCGCTACCACGTGCCCAGTCACGTAAGTGCTTGTAATATTTGCTTTTCTTGCCGGATATCCAGAGGGTTTTTTGGTATTTACCGTTTACGTCAGTGAGGTAGAGGGCGACGTAAGCACCGTCACCACCATAGTTATTCAGCTGTGTGGTGAAGTTTATGGGTTGTGCCTGTGCGTGTACCGATAGGGTAAGTGCACCGGTGAGGCCAAGGGCAAAAAAAATCTTGTTCATCATGATGCTCTCCTTAAGTTGAGCAGTGCGTGGCGGGGTGAGCCGCCACTGGGGTTGGCTCTTACTGTGATTGGGTGGCTAGAGTAGATGGCTCTTGATGTTGTGGTGCAGGGGTGACTTTGTTGAAAGTTTCAATGAGGTGACGAAAGTCCTCATTATCTTTGGCATTGTCACGATTAATTTTGATTTTAATTTCCATCAGGTTCAGTGAAGCAGGGGCATATTCAGCTTTAACACGATGGCCGTTGGCGTCTAATGCTTTTACTTCATAACAGCCGTCATCGACTTTAATGCGTTGGATATCCCAGCCTTGCTCCTCTAGTTGTAGACGTAGTGTTTCCCGTGGTTGCCAATCAGATACTGGGTCAGTGCAGTCATCGTCAGCCAAAGCTGCGGTGCTTAGAGCAAATAATGAAAGTGTCAGTGCAATGGGTTGGATTTTCACGATAGGTCTCCTCAGAGTGGTTAGTGGCAAGTTTAAGGGGGCAACCTGACAGTACGCTGAATTTTTAAAAATAAATGTGCAGGTAGCGAGAACAGCTGTTCAGGCTGCTGTCAGCTAGAGCTTGTAGTATCTTGCTGCAAAGGAGTGGGCGTCTGGTTTAATGTTAAGTGCTGTATTGAAAGGATGTAGTGCTTATGACGTCGATTGATTTTAGTACAAGGGGGTGGTTGTGCATCCTCGTTAAACTGGAGGAGTAGGATGCGAGTGCTATTGGTTGAAGATACACTGGGTTTAGGTGAGGCAGTCCGTGATCAAATCAGTGATGATGGGCATGCTGTGGATTGGGTGCAGACTTTAAGTCAAGCTCAAGCGAGTGTGCAGTCCACTCAATATGATTTGATTTTGTTGGATTTAATGTTGCCTGACGGGCATGGTGTCTGCTTTTTAAAACAGCTGCGCAGTAGTGGGGCTGTGACGCCCGTGATTATTTTAAGCGCATTGGATCAGGTCAGCGAACGTATTGCAGGGCTGAATGCAGGAGCCGATGATTACCTTATTAAACCTTTCGATCTTTTTGAGTTATCAGCACGTGTGGCGGCTGTCGCGCGTCGCTATAGCGGAAACCCTAATCCAGTATTGCAGGTTGGGGATTTAAGTATAGATTTGACAGGGCACAGTATTAGTCGAAAGGGTGACTCAATTGAATTGACAGCTCGAGAGTGGGCTTTGTTTGAGGGGTTTATTCAGCATCCTGGGGCATTGTTATCACGAGCTCAGCTAGAGGATCGTTTATATGCCTTTGGTGCGGAAATCGAGAGTAATACCATTGAGGTCTATATCAGTCGCTTGCGAAAAAAATTAGGGCGAGAGGTGATTGTGACGGTGCGTGGTATGGGCTATCGTTTGGGGTCTTATGCAGCATAAACCGAGCTTACAGAAGCGTCTGGGTCTTTGGCTCATTGCCAGCGTGATTTTATTGTGGTTAGTGGCCGTGGCTAGTGCTAGCTTCATTGTGCGCTATGAAATGAATCAGGTGTTTGATAGTGCGTTAGAGGAAACGGCGCAACGTATTTTACCTTTAGCGATTGCTGATATTTTAAGCCGCGACAGCGATACAGGGCCACAGCGTGCTCCTGCTTTACAGGCTCACCATGAATATTTGACTTATGTAGTGCGCCAGCGTAACGGTGAGTTACTCTTGCAGTCCCATGATGTAGATTTGCGTGTTTTTGCGACACTCCCGCGAGCGGGTTTCTATGAAACTTCCAGCCATCGTTTTCATGGTATAGCTGCTGTGCAAGGTACCATCTATATTGAAGTAGCGGAGCCCTTAGCTCATCGTCAAGCGGCATTTTTGCGTATCACTTTGTCGTTGCTCAAGCCTTTGTTGCTGTTAATACCTTTTAGTTTTATAGGCGTCTGGTGGCTGACGCGTCGTGCTTTGCGTCAAGTGGTTCAGTTGCAGCGTTTGGTGGAGGTCCGTGATGCAGGCGATCTATCTAAAGTCGAAGTGCAGGCTTTGCCAGAAGAGTTTGCTCCTTTAATCGATACTGTAAACCGATTACTGGCCCGTTTACGTCGTGCTTTGGATGCTGAGCGCAGTTTTACCGCCAATAGTGCTCATGAATTACGCACGCCATTGGCGATTGCTTTAGCTAAGTTGCAGCGTCTACAACTTCAGTTGCAAGATGAGCCGCTCAAAACTCAAGTGCAAGAAATTGAACACTCACTGCGCAGGTTGTCACGCTTATCGGAAAAGCTACTGGAATTGGCTAAAGCAGAAGGAGGCAGTACACAAAACGAACAGCTCAATGATTTAGTCCCCATTATACAAATGCTGGCGCGCGACTACGCTTATAAAGCACCTGGACGTATGCTGTTGCAGTTACCAGAGCAAGCGGTTAAATCTCACTTAGATCCTGATGCATTCGCTATTTTGTTGCGTAATCTTATTGAAAATGCTCTGTGCCATGGTGATCCACAGCAACCGGTGATCATTCGCTTGAGTGCAGATGGGTTGTTACGTGTCATCAATGGCGGTACTGTGGTGCCAGCAGAGCAACTGGCAGTATTGCGTCAACGTTTTGTACGTTCGAACAGTAAAAGTTTGGGAGCTGGTATTGGCTTAGCCATCGTTGATGCCATCACCAGTAGTGCTGGTATTGAGCTGCATCTATATTCTCCGGCTAGAGGTCGCTGCGATGGTTTTGAGGTGTCATTGAATATTATTGTAGTCGTGTGAGGTCTCGTACTGTAATAGGCGCTTTACGGATGCTGCCGGCATAATGACTGGGATTCTATAGGGCTTTCTTCATATTTGCAGGCTTAACCAGCTTAGGCTGCATTTGCCTGCGCTTGCGAGTTGATCATTACTAGGGAACAGCTAAGAGCCTCGCAACATTACTAAATGTGGATGGTTATTGCTATAGCAGATGTCAGCAGTTTGGACGATGTACGTTGTGAACAAGCTGCGTCAAACTTAGTAGAAGATAAACCTTAGTTTGTCGTACGTTTATTTGTTTGACCGCTGCTTGGGCGGACGTCTCATGCACCATCATCATTGGAGAGAAAGCAATGACCCAGAGGTCCTCAAGTTTTAAAGCGATTATTATTGTTCTGGTTGTTTTTGCATTGTTGGTTTCAGGGTTATGGTATTGGCGAGAACATCGAACCAATCCAGGTGTTTGGGGCGTCGCTGGGCCCATTGATGTCAAGACTATTACTGTCACCCCAGAGATCGCACCAGTGAGCTTGCAGGCTTTTGGTGAGTTGCGGGCGGTCCGGCAGGTGATGTTAGCAGCTGAGGTGGCAGGTCGTGTGGCAGATATTGCTTTTGAAGCTGGACAACATATCGAAGCAGGCGCGATGCTGATTAAGCTAGACGATGCAATTGAACAAGCTGACTTAGCAGCGGCACAGGCTCAAGCTTCTTTTACACGACAGCAATATGCACGGGCAGAAAAGCTTTCCCACTCAGGCGCTACGTCTAAAGAGGTGCTGCATCAGCGACAAACTGAGCGTGATCAAGCTGCAGCTCATGTCAAACAATTGCAAGCCCGCATTCGTAATAAACACATTCGAGCGCCTTTTGCCGGAGCACTGGGGTTGCGTCATGTTGATCTTGGGCAGTATGTCATGGACTTCCCCTAAAACACTAGACACTCCTTAAGTTAGAATAAACCTTTAGGAGAGCATCATGGCAAAACCACGTTTTACACCTGAATTCAAAGCTGAGGCCATCAAACAAATAACCGAACGCGGT
>NZ_JAXIVU010000018.1:0-48556 GCF_034259425.1 Denitrificimonas halotolerans | reverse complement strand
TCAGAGGATCAGGATTGGCCGCTTGCTTGTGTTGCTTGAGCCAGTTGTAAAGACTGTGGTCTGAAACGCCCAGTCGCTCAGAGACGTCTTTTACAGAATAACCGCGTTCGGTTATTTGTTTGATGGCTTCAGCTTTGAATTCAGGTGTAAAACGTGGTTTTGCCATGATGCTCTCCTAAAGGTTTATTCTAACTTAAGGAGTGTCTAGTGTTTTAGGGGAAGTCCACCAAATAATTAAAAACCAATACAAAAGTTAAAGCGACGTATATAAATTAAAGGAAATGAGCGTCGACGTACCACTGCTCAATCAGATTTAACCTAAATCTCTTTAGGTGCATCACCATACTGATTTGAGCCTGAATGACTGTTTTGCAACATAAATACCAACAGCACAATAAAACCAACTATAGGAAAAAAACCTATCAGCAACCACCAACCGCTGCGACTAGTATCATGAAGGCGTCGTACTGATACCGCAAAACTAGGTAGTAATATAAATCGCTGTGGTGAAATCTATGTGGGCAACGCCAGTAGTTTAAAGCTCGTTAAAACCACGATGGCCAAGTCAGTGCTAGACGCTGGCTGGGGTCAATTAAAAACAATGCTGGACTATAAATGCGCTCACGCAGGCATTGTTTTTAAGGAAATTGACGAGGCATACACCACCCAAACCTGTTCGAGTTGCGGCAGCTTGCCCGAATCGAAGCCGAAAGGTATCGCAGGACTTGGAATAAGAGAATGGACGTGCAGTGGGTGTGGTGTCACCCATGATCGCGATATCAACGCGGCACGTAACATTCTCGCGGCCGGGCATGGTCGTCTAGCAGTAGAAATCCCCGTCCTTTAGGTCGGGGAGGATGTCAAAACTTCTATATACCAGTTCATACTCACCCCATGATTTAACAATATGCTTTTATTACAAATAAATTCTCTACACTTTGTGTATCCACTAGCCTAAAATCGGATGATTACATTAGCTCAAAACAAACACTCTAAAACAATACGAAATATAAAAAACAAACTACAGCGCAATTAGATTTGATAATACTATATACAATAAAATTAAGAGCTCGTTAAAAACTTTACTCGTCAATTAAAGAAACCACTTCATACCCCTAAAAATAAAGATATTTTCAGGGGTTATCTACAACTTCCCACTAACAAAACAAGTAGATTATTTATGCATCCAACCTGTCACCTCTGCCAGCGCGTGGCCAATATCTGTCAGAGATCGAACTGTGCGTACACCAGCATTGTCTAAGGCGGCATATTTTTCCGCAGCAGTGCCTTTCCCGCCGGAAATAATAGCTCCCGCATGCCCCATGCGCTTGCCTGGCGGTGCTGTCACACCGGCTATATAAGCTACAACCGGCTTAGTTACATGCGCCTTAATAAAAGCTGCTGCCTCCTCTTCCGCACTACCGCCAATTTCCCCAATCATTACAATGGCTTCAGTTTGCGGGTCTGCTTGAAACATTTTCAAAATATCAATAAAACTTGAACCGGGAATCGGGTCGCCACCAATGCCAACACAAGTGGATTGCCCAAAGCCTGCATCGGTTGTTTGTTTAACCGCCTCATAGGTTAAAGTGCCTGAACGTGAAACCACACCCACTTTACCAGGCATATGAATAAAGCCCGGTTGAATACCAATTTTGCACTCACCAGGGGTAATGATACCTGGGCAATTCGGTCCAATTAAACGCACGCCCAATTCATCACACTTAATTTTCACATCTAACATATCTAATGTAGGAATGCCTTCCGTAATGCAAACAATCAACTTAATACCAGCAAAAGCTGCTTCTAAAATTGAATCTTTACAAAAAGGAGCTGGCACATAAATCACAGATGCATCTGCGCCTGTAGCATCTACGGCCTCCAAAACCGTATCAAATACAGGTAAACCAAGATGCACCGTTCCCCCCTTACCCGGTGTGACACCACCGACCATTTGAGTCCCGTATGCGATCGCTTGCTCTGAATGGAAAGTGCCTTGTGCGCCAGTAAACCCTTGGCAAATAACTTTAGTATCTTTATTAATTAAAATACTCACACTTACTCTCCTTTGGCAGCAGCAACAACCCTAATGGCAGCATCACTTAAACTGGTTGCAGCAATAATATTTAATCCACTTTCTGCAAGAACTTTGCTGCCCAACTCAGCATTATTACCTTCCAAACGCACCACCACAGGAACCTGCACACCCACTTCTTTAACCGCCCCTATTACACCCTCTGCGATCATGTCACAACGGACAATCCCACCAAAAATATTAATCAATACGGCTTTTACATTATTATCAGAAAGAATAATCTTGAACGCTTCCGAAACTCGTTCCTTAGTGGCCCCACCTCCCACATCAAGAAAGTTAGCAGGCTTCCCACCATGATGACTGACAATATCCATAGTCCCCATAGCCAGTCCTGCTCCGTTGACCATACATCCAATATCGCCCTCTAAGGCAACATAGTTCAATTCAAATTTTGCTGCATGTGTTTCACGCGGATCGTCTTGAGCAAGGTCTTGCATCGAACGTAATTTAGGCTGACGGTATAAGGCATTGCTATCTATCACCAGCTTGGCATCCAAGCAGTGCAAATAGCCATCATTTTTGATTACTAGGGGGTTCACTTCCAATAACGCAATATCATAAATTACAAAGAGTTGAGCTAAACTTAAAAAAATCTTAGTAAACTGCTTAACCTGCTCATTACTGAGTCCTAACTGATAGGCCAAATAACGCCCCTGGAAAGGCTGAGCACCAATTGTTGGATCAATAGAAACTTGCAGAATTTTTTCTGGTGTTTCAGCAGCAACTTTCTCAATATCAACCCCTCCCTCAGTAGAGGCCATAAAGACTACACGGCGTGTTGCTCGATCAACCACAGCACCCAAATACAGTTCTTTACAAAAGTCTGTGCAGGCCTCAACCAAAATACAACTAACTGGCTGGCCTTTCTCATCTGTTTGGTAAGTAATTAGGCGCTTACCTAACCATTGCGCAGCAAAATCTTGAGCATCTTCAGGGCTCGTGACCAGCTTGACACCGCCAGCTTTACCCCGTCCACCGGCATGCACTTGTGCTTTTACAACCCAACGCTCACCACCGATATCGTGGCATGCTTGAGCAGCAGCCGCAGCACTTTCGACAGCAATACCTGACGAAACTGGCAAGCCATATTCAGCGAACAGTTGTTTTGCTTGGTATTCATGAAGATTCATACTGCCCCACCTTTAAATTCTGAGTGTGTGATCCGCCCTTTATAAAGTTTGACATCCTCATTGCCTTAAAGACGCTGAATGCCTACTGCTAGAGCGATGCCTAACCGCGAAAACACTCTTAGCCGTATTTATAGTGCAGTTACAGACGAGAACATAGCCACTACACATCCATGATCTTATTCTAAGTCCTGCAACACTTTTCCAAGTTCAAATCGGACAATGCACAGTAACTCAACTCAAACATGCTTGGGTAGTGCACACCTTATTCACTTACTTAAGAACAAGACAGGAGCAAACCACTTATATTCTAGGACTATTTACCGCAAGGATTTTAGCCACTTCTAGCGGGTTACTTCGCCAATCCCATTAAAAATGTGGCTTTCCGCAACTTTAATAATTACGATTTTATTATTATGGTATGAGTATCCCAAGTCGTGAACGATGTTGACCACCTTCACTTGGAGTAGAACGAAAACCGCCCCTAAAAAGGGGCGGTCTATTCGATTAACGCTTTTTGCGATTTGCGATATGAATCGCTTGCCCATTCACGGCAAGCGCCGCTTCATGAACTGCTTCAGACAAGGTTGGGTGCGAGAACACCATCAATCCCAAGTCTTCTGCACTAGTACCAAATTCCATTGCGATCGCACCTTGCTGCACGAGCTCTGCTGCGCTTGGGCCAATCACATGTACACCTAGCACACGATCTGTTTCCGCATCAGCAATGATTTTTACAAAACCGGCTGTGTCATTCGCAGCCATTGCACGACCGCTTGCTGCAAATGGGAAGACCCCAACATTGATCGCAACACCATCACCTTTCAACTGCTGCTCGGTCTGACCAACACCTGCAATTTCAGGGTGAGTATAAATAACACTCGGAATTAAATCATAGTTAACCTGAGCTTGCTTGCCAGCAATGCGTTCAGCAACCATCACACCTTCTTCAGAAGCTTTGTGCGCTAACATTGGACCACGTACAACATCACCTACCGCATACACACCAGGTACACTTGTTGCACAAGTATCATCGACATAAATGAAACCACGCTCATCAATATCAATACCACTATCAGCTGATAACACATTATTGGTTACCGGACGACGACCCACAGCAACAATTAACTTATCAAATGTCATTTGCTGCTCACCTTTAGCATCTGTAAAGGTAACAGTGACTTCACCGTCTTTAACCTCAGATCCTGTTAGGCGTGCTCCTAAGCGAATATCTAATTTTTGTTTTGCAAAAATCTTCAACGCTTCTTTAGAAACCTGCTCATCAACCGCTGACAAGAATTTATCTTGCGCTTCAATAACAGTCACTTCAGCACCAAGTCGCGCCCAAACTGAACCCAGCTCAAGACCAATCACACCAGCACCGATTACGCCAAGACGCTTAGGTACTGCTTGAAAATCCAATGCCCCAGTTGAATCAACAATAACATCTTGATCAACAGGTGCAGGTGGGATATCAATTGGCTGTGAACCTGCAGCAATAATTACGTTGTCTGCTTCATAAACTTGAACAGAACCGTCTTCAGCAGTTACTTCAACCTGCTTGTTAGCCAGTAACTTACCGTGCCCTTCGATAGTGGTCACACCATTGGCTTTAAATAAGCCTGCAATACCACCAATTAGGTTTTTTACGATTGTGTCTTTACGACCGATCATCGTAGGCACATCCATAGTTACATCGGAAACACCGATACCATGAACTTTAAAGCCTTCTTTAGCTTCATGGTATTTCCAGGAGCTATCTAGCAAAGACTTAGAAGGCATGCAGCCTACGTTTAGGCAAGTACCACCCAATGCTAACTTACCATCTTTACCTTTGTACTTTTCGATACACGCAGTCTTTAGACCGAGCTGTGCAGCTTTAATGGCTGCAACATATCCGCCAGGGCCTGCACCAATGACAATTACATCAAATTTCTGACTCATTAGGTTTCCTCATTATGCGGCATCTATGGCCACGCACCACGGCCACTATTCAAGTAGCCGTGGTATTGTATTAGATATCCAGTAGTAAACGTGCTGGGTCTTCTAACAAATCTTTCATGGTAACTAAGAAGGTTACGGCCTCTTTACCATCAATTAAGCGGTGATCATATGACAATGCTAAGTACATCATTGGCAAAATCACAACTTCACCATCTACAGCCATAGGACGTTCTTGGATCTTATGCATTCCTAAAATTGCTGTCTGTGGTGGATTAACAATCGGCGTAGACAGCAATGAACCAAATACACCACCATTAGAAATCGTGAAAGTACCACCTGTCATCTCTTCGATGGTTAACTTACCATCACGAGCTTTCAAGCCTAAGTCACGAATATTACCTTCGATTTCTGCAAGGCTCATAAACTCTGCATTACGCAATACAGGTACGACCAAGCCGCGATCACTGGATACCGCAACACCAATGTCTTGATAACCATGATAAACAATATCGTTACCATCAATGGAAGCATTCACGCCTGGCTGACGCTTCAGCGCTTCGGTTGCTGCTTTAACAAAGAAGGACATAAAGCCTAAACGAACACCGTTATGAGTCTTTTCAAACAAGTCCTTATACTTGTTACGCAGATCCATGATCGGCTTCATGTTGACTTCATTAAAGGTTGTAAGCATAGCCATATTAGACTGAGCCTCAACCAAACGTTCGGCAACTCTTGCGCGTAAACGTGTCATAGGTACACGCTTCTCAATGCGATCACCTGCTGCTGCCAAAGGCTCAACAGCCGCTGCTGGAGCTTTTGCCACTGCTGCTGGCTTATTCGCTGCTGCTGCGACGGCATCTTCTTTCGTTACACGCCCATCTTTACCAGTGCCTGAAATTGCAGCTGGATCCAACGCGTTTTCTGCAGCAATTTTACGCGCTGCAGGTGACAGTACAGGCTCGCCTGCAGTCGCCGCAGCAGCAGGCTCAGATACTGCTACTTCAGCTGCAGGAGCGGCAGGAGCTGTCGCAACGGCTTCAGTATCCAGTTTACCCAATAGCTCACCACTTAAAACAGTTGCACCTTCTTCTGCAACTATTTCAGTGATTACGCCATCAGCTTCTGCCAAAACCTCCATAACAACCTTATCAGTTTCGATATCAACGATGAGCTCATCACGCTTTACTGCTTCACCGACTTGCTTGTGCCATGTAGCAACGGTGCCATCAGCGACTGACTCTGGAAAAGCTGGGGCTTTAATTTCAATAGCCATAATAAAATAAATTCCTATTCTTCGGTTGTTACGCAAAAGCCGCATTGATAACAATGCGGCTCTTTCGCTGATTTAAACTACAAACGCATCTTGCAGTAATTGCGCTTGCTGCTCTGCGTGCATGGATGGGTAACCACATGCAGGAGAAGCAGATGCAATACGGCCTGCATACTTCAATTCTAAAGTATTGTCATAAGCATAAGCCACACGACGCATGTGATGCTGACTTGGATACCAAGCACCTTGGTTCATTGGCTCTTCTTGACACCACACGATGTGTTTTAAGTTCTTGTATTTAGCCAGCTCCGCAGCCAAATCATCCTCTGGGAACGGATACAACTGCTCAATACGCACAATTGCAGTATTCTCTAAGCCTTCAGTACGACGCTTTTCTAACAAGTCGTAGTAAACCTTACCGCTACACAGAATCAGACGCTCCACCTTATCTGCATCTAACGCATCAATCTCGCCGATGACATTATGGAAAGTGCCCTGTGCTAGATCTTCTAAAGTGGAAGTGGCCAACTTATGACGTAACAAAGATTTCGGTGTTAAAGCAATTAACGGCTTACGCAACGGACGAATCGTCTGACGACGCAACATATGGTAAACCTGAGCAGGTGTCGTTGGAATGCAGACTTGGATATTGTGCTCAGCACACAACTGCAAGTAGCGTTCCAGACGTGCCGATGAGTGCTCAGGACCTTGACCTTCATAGCCGTGCGGTAACAACATAGTTAAACCCGACAAACGACCCCACTTTGTTTCAGCACTGGTAATAAACTGGTCAATCACAACCTGTGCTCCGTTGGCAAAGTCACCAAACTGAGCTTCCCAAATCACCAATGCATTCGGCATCGTGCTAGCATAACCATATTCAAATGCAAGCACCGCTTCTTCAGATAGGAAGGAATCGTATAAATCGAAGCGTGGCTGATCTTTGTACAGGTTCTGTAACCCTATATAGGTTTCACCATCTTTCTGGTTATGTAAAACCGCATGACGGTGAGAGAAAGTACCACGCCCCACGTCCTGGCCTGTAATTCGAATTGGGTAACCTTCAAATAACAGGCTGGCATAAGCGGCAGTTTCAGCAAAGCCCCAGTTAATTGGCAAGCCACCAGCCGCCATTTTCTGACGATCCTCAAGAATCTTCGACACTTGACGCTGCACGACGAAACCGTCTGGCGTTTCTTGCAACTTAAGTGTGAGATCCTGCAAGGTTTTCAGATCAAATGTTGTGTCAAAACGTGGAGTCCACTTATGTCCAAGGTATGGACGCCAGTCAACAAACAGTTCTTTGTTTGGCTCTTTAACTAGACTTTGTACCACATGCAACCCATTATCGAGTGCTGTGCGATACTCATTAACCAGCTCTTCAACCTCTTCAGTGCTTACCACACCTTCTTTAACGAGCGCTTCTGCATACAACTCACGAGTCGTACGTTGTTTGCTGATCAACTTATACATAAGCGGTTGCGTTCCGCTTGGTTCATCCGCCTCATTGTGACCACGACGGCGGTAACAAACTAAATCAATAACCACGTCACGCTTAAAGTGCATGCGGTAATCTAATGCCAGCTGGGTAACAAACAGCACTGCTTCAGGATCATCACCATTCACATGCAAAATAGGCGCCTGAATCATTTTAGCAACGTCTGTTGCATATTCTGTAGAGCGCGTATCCTCAGGTTTGCTCGTTGTAAAACCAACTTGGTTGTTGATTACAATACGAACTGTACCACCCGTTTTATAACCACGGGTCTGTGACATCTGGAAGGTTTCCATTACCACACCCTGCCCTGCAAACGCAGAATCACCATGGATGGTAATTGGAACAACTTTATCGCCACTGGTATCGTTACGGCGATCCTGACGTGCACGCACAGAACCCTCAACCACCGGAGAAACGATTTCCAAGTGTGAAGGGTTAAAATTCAGTGCCAAATGCACCTCGCCGCCGGGCGTCATAACGTTAGAGGAAAAACCTTGGTGGTATTTAACGTCGCCTGAGGTTAAGCCTTCAACACGCTTACCATCAAACTCATCAAATAAATCACGCGGATTTTTACCGTAAGTATTCACAAGGACATTGAGTCGTCCACGGTGTGCCATACCTACAACAATTTCTTTTGCACCATAAGAGCCTGAACGCTGAATAAGCTCATCCATTAATGGAATCAAGCTTTCTCCACCTTCAAGGCCAAAACGCTTAGTGCCTGGGTACTTAGTACCTAAATATTTTTCTAAGCCTTCACCTGCCGTGAGACGCTCAAGAATATGCTTGCGTACTTCAGGTGTAAAACTTGGACGACTACGCACACTCTCTAGACGCTGCTGAAACCAGCGACGCTGCTCTGAGTCAACAATATGCGTAAACTCAGCACCAATGGTGCCGCAATATGTATCTTGTAACGCCTGCTGAATCTCACGTAACGTTGCTTCTTCTTTACCGATATTTAAATCACCAGTATGAAACACGCTATCGAGGTCAGCATCAGTCAACCCGTAATGCTGTACGGTTAGGTCTGCCTGCATTGGGCGTACCCACAAACCGAGCGGGTCAAGTTGAGAGGCCTGATGGCCACGCATACGATAGGCTTGAATTAAGCGTAACACCTCAACCTGTTTTTTCTCATGCTGAGTGCTTACGCTACCAGCCGATACAGGCTGGGCTCGTCTTTGGTTTTTAGCCAATAAGACAAATTGATCACGAACTGTTGAGTGTGAGACATCAGTACTCGAACCGCCTTGCGTAGGCAGTTTTTGGAAATAAGTACGCCACTCTTCCGGAACGGAGTTCGGATCGTGCAGGTAGAGTTCATATAGCTCTTCCACATAGGCAGCATTCCCACCGGATAGGTGGGCACTGCTCCACATGCGCTGCATTTCGCTTTCTTGCATGCTAGGTCACCCTTGATAAGGGGGACACTACCGGCATGGAAACTTAACGGCATTTAGTCACAAAGTCACGAACAGCGACTTGGATAAAGCCACTACAGATTCCCCGCAGATAGTCCGGGCACCAGCCCGGATGCCCCTGCTGGTCTTCAAATTTGTTTAAAACAGCTTTTTGGGCTGCTTTTTTCGTTAAACACCACTTACATGAAGGTGCTCATGTAAGTGGTTAGAGTATTTACAACATTTACTGTTATAAATTAAGTACCACTTTGTAACAACATGCTGCGAATATGGCCAATTGCCCGCGTTGGGTTCAAACCCTTAGGGCACACATTGACACAGTTCATAATGTTGTGACAACGGAATACACTGAATGGGTCATCCAAACGCGCCAAGCGCTCTTGGGTTTGCGTATCACGTGAGTCCGCTAAGAAACGGTAAGCTTGCAATAAAGCTGCTGGGCCGAGGAACTTATCTGGATTCCACCAGAATGATGGGCAGCTGGTTGAGCAGCAAGCACATAAAATACACTCATACAGGCCATCAATCTTTTCACGATCTTCTGGTGACTGTAAGCGCTCCATACCTGGCGCAGGTGTATCATTCTGTAAATACGGCTGAACCTTTTCGTACTGCTTGTAGAAGATGCTCATATCTACAACCAAGTCACGAATAATAGGCAAGCCCGGCAGTGGCCGTAGTACCAACTTACCATCTTTGACCACGCTTGATAGTGGTGTAATGCAAGCTAGACCGTTTTTACCAGAGATATTCATACCATCTGAACCGCACACGCCTTCACGGCATGAGCGACGGTAAGACATACTTTCATCCTGCTCTTTAATCAGAGCTAGAACGTCTAACACCATCATATCACGGCCATCAATATCTACATTGAAGTCCTGCATAAATGGTGCTGGGTCAACATCTGGATTATAGCGGTAAACGCTAACTTGCAATATTTTAGGCAACGTCATCGTGATAACCCTTAATATTTACGTTCTTGAGGTTTAAAGTGCTCAGCATCTTTTGCAACTGCTTCTGAGACTGAGAAGTTAACGGCACGCTTACCAACACGCTTCTCTCCTGGGAAGTACATGCTATGGCACAACCAGTTCTCATCATCACGATCTTCGTAGTCTTCACGGGCGTGAGCACCGCGGGACTCTTTACGTGCTTCTGCAGCAATAGCCGTCGCTTCTGCAACCTCAAATAGGTTTTGTAGCTCAAGCGCCTCAATACGTGCGGTGTTAAAGGCACTGCTCTTATCGTTAATCTTAACGTTAGCAATACGCTCACGCATATCTGCCAGCTCTTGAATACCTTTCTGCATGTATTCACCAGTACGGAATACACCAAAGTTATTCTGCATGCAGTTCTGCAATTCTTTACGCAGCGGAGCAACGTCCTCTCCAGTTGTACGCTCGTTCAGTGCAGACAAACGGGCCATGGAGCTTTCAATATCGCTTTCGCTAGCATCACGGGTATCAACACCTTCACGCAAGCTCTTTTCTAGGTGTAAACCTGCTGCACGACCAAATACAACCAGGTCAAGTAGCGAGTTACCACCCAGACGGTTTGCACCGTGTACAGATACAGAAGTGACTTCACCTACAGCAAACAAACCTTCAACGATCTTGTCGTTACCTTGCGCATCCTGTGCAATAGCTTGTCCATGGATATTAGTCGCAATACCGCCCATCATATAGTGACAAGTTGGAACCACAGGAATTGGAGCAACAACAGGGTCAATATGAGCAAAAGTCTTCGACAGCTCACAAATACCTGGCAAGCGACTATGCAGTACTTCTTCACCCAAGTGGTCAAGTTTCAGCAATACATGGTCGCCATCCGGACCACAACCATTGCCAGCTAAAATTTCCTTAACCATAGAACGTGCAACAACGTCACGCCCAGCAAGGTCCTTAGCGTTCGGAGCATAACGCTCCATGAAGCGCTCACCATGCTTGTTGATTAAGTAACCACCTTCACCACGACAGCCTTCAGTAACCAAGGTACCAGCGCCATGAATACCGGTCGGGTGGAACTGCCACATTTCCATATCTTGGACTGGAACACCTGCACGCAGCGCCATACCAACACCATCACCAGTATTGATCAACGCGTTCGTAGTTGAAGCGTAAATACGACCCGCACCACCTGTTGCTAAAACAACAGCCTTTGAGCGGATATGTACAACTTCACCAGTCTCGATGCAGATTGCAACAACACCAACTACAGCACCATCTTGATTTTTAACCAAATCAACGGCATACCACTCATTTAAGAACGAGGTACCGTGCTTAAGGTTAGCCTGATACAAGGTATGCAACAATGCGTGACCTGTTCGGTCCGCTGCAGCACATGTACGCGCAGCCTGCCCACCACGGCCAAAGTCTTTCGACTGACCACCAAAAGGACGCTGATAAATACGCCCTTTCTCTGTACGAGAGAAAGGTAAACCCATGTGCTCAAGCTCATAAACAGCTTCTGGGCCAACTGAACACATGTACTCGATAGCGTCTTGGTCACCGATATAGTCGGAACCTTTAACGGTATCGTACATGTGCCAGCGCCAATCATCATTCGGGTCTTCTGATGCGATTGCGCAGGTGATACCACCTTGAGCTGATACAGTGTGCGAGCGCGTAGGAAACACTTTAGTTACTACGGCAGTTTTATGCCCACCTTGGGCTAACTGCAGTGACGCGCGCATACCAGCGCCGCCGCCACCAACAATAATGGCATCATAAGAGATAGTACGAATACTGGCCATGAATCAAATTCCCCACAAAATCTGTACGCCCCAGACGAACAGTACGAACATCATAATGCCGCACAGCGCTTGGACTAAAAATCGTACACCTGTTGCCCACTTACCTAATGACATTGGCGTCAAGTAGTCAGTGGTAACAGCCCAAAGTCCAATCCAGGCATGCGCGCCCAGAGCAACAAGACTTAGTAGACTGAAAATGCGCATCCAGTTTTGCGCAAACAGGCCCTGCCATTCGGCATAACTCATACCAGGGTTAGCTAACAAATAACCCAATAAAAATAAAGTGTATGCAGCTAAAACTACCGCTGATACACGCTGTGCCATCCAGTCGTACAGACCAGACCGAGAGAAGTTTGTTACGTTGGTTACCATATCCAGACTCCCATCAACACAATCAGTACAGCTGAAATAATAAAGACTAATTTCGCACCTTGTCGTCCGCCTTCCAGCGTCTCACCAATACCCAAGTCCATAATTAAATGGCGGATACCAGCTGTTAAGTGGTACATCAGTCCAGAGAGAAGACCCCAAATGACTAACTTGGCCAGCGGGCTGGACAAGCACTCTTTAACTTCAGCAAACCCTTGCTCTGAGGCGAGTGATTTGTCGAGTCCCCATAACAGCACAGCAATACCAAAAAACAGGATCACACCCGTAATTCTGTGCAGAATGGAAGAGTAAGCAGTGATTGGGAGTTTTATAGTCCTAAGATCTAGGTTTACAGGTCGTTGGCTATTCACGGCGTATTCACACTTAGAGAGCCCCTTTACTGCAGGGCTAGTTGTCGGGAAGGCACTTAACAAAATAAGTACCCGTCACCATCGGAGTGACGACCGTCTTATAACGGCAAATGCCCAAGTCGGTCAACTGTCGAGTATAGTGCAAAATACAGAACAATGACAACGCAAAAACATTCGCCTAATTGAGCATTGCCCAGCTTTGACATTTAGCGTAAATATCTGTACCTGATAATTTAGATCGAGATAATTTTACTTGTGACAGTTACACTACCACGCGGTTGAAATTGACATTAGCTATTATCTCACTATTATATCGCGGGCCCTGCGTGGGGGGCTGTGATGATTCCAAGCATAACTAGGAGGCCACAATGGCTGACAAAAAAGCGCAGTTAATCATCGAGGGCGTTGCCCCCGTAGAGCTGCCTGTACTTACTGGTACTATTGGTCCGGATGTAATTGACGTACGCAACTTAATCGCTAGCGGTCACTTCACTTATGACCCAGGCTTTATGTCGACAGCGGCATGTGACTCTAAAATCACCTATATCGATGGCGATAAAGGTATTTTATTACACCGCGGCTACCCAATTGAGCAGCTTGCAGATAAATCTGACTATTTAGAAACCTGCTACCTGTTACTGCACGGCGAATTACCAAACCCTGAGCAGAAAAAAGAATTCGTTGACACAATTACCCGCCACACAATGGTCAACGAACAGCTGAAGTCATTCCTCAATGGCTTCCGCCGCGACGCTCACCCTATGGCTATCATGTGCGGCATCGTAGGCGCTCTATCAGCCTTCTATCACGACTCTCTGGATAATAACGATCCGAAGCACCGTGAAATTTCCGCGCACCGCTTAATTGCGAAAATGCCAACCATCGCAGCCATGGCATACAAATACTCGATTGGCCAACCCATCATGTATCCTCGCAACGATCTCTGCTATGCAGAAAACTTCTTGCACATGATGTTCAACACACCAGCCGAGGTAAAACGATTCAGCCCTGCGCTTATCAAAGCAATGGATCGCATCTTTATCTTACATGCAGACCATGAGCAAAACGCTTCTACCTCAACAGTTCGCTTAGCGGGCTCGACAGGCGCAAATCCATTTGCATGTATCGCATCTGGTATCGCTGCTCTCTGGGGACCTGCTCACGGTGGCGCTAACGAAGCAGTATTAACCATGCTGGACGAAATTGGCGACGCGTCTAATATTGAAAAATTCATTGCTAAAGCCAAAGACAAAAATGACCCATTCAAACTCATGGGCTTTGGTCACCGCGTTTACAAAAACTTTGACCCTCGTGCACAGGTAATGAAGCAAACCTGCGACGAAGTTCTAGCAGAACTAGGTGTCACTGACCCTAAGCTTGATCTCGCAATGAAGCTTGAAGAATACGCACTGAACGATCCTTACTTTAAAGAGCGTAATCTCTATCCAAACGTAGACTTTTACTCAGGCATCATCCTAAAAGCAATCGGCATCCCTACCAGTATGTTTACTGTGATTTTCGCTATGTCACGTACAGCCGGTTGGATTTCTCACTGGACTGAAATGCTTTCAAATCCATACAAAATCAATCGCCCCCGCCAGCTATACACAGGTCACGAAAAGCGCGACTACATCCCTGAAGATAAGCGTTAATCTTTTCTTTAGATAATAAAAAGGGCTGCCCTCCACAGAGCAGCCCTTTTTTGTTACGCAAACTGAGACTCCACTCAACCCTCAGCAAGTCACCCCTTCCAACCACCCAATTAAGCGTATAGCTTCAATTTGATTGTTACCACAAACTGCTTCTTCGGCTACAAAAGCGCTACAAAAACTAGGCCGCTCAGGCAAACCAAACAGGCTACAGAAATTATCATCTGTTAAATTCAAGCAACGCTCCCCCGCTTTCTTACCATGCGGCATATTAGGCATCGGCGTATAAATCGAAGGAGCTATACAGCAAGCCCCACATCCTGCACGACACTCCATCCCCCCTCCTTTCCTTCGACTGCCCCTATTGAGCGACTATTTTTTTACTGGCAACCTAGCAATCAAGCTAGAAGTATCCCAACGCTTACCACCCATCACCTCAACCTCCGCATAAAACTGGTCCACCAATGCTGTGACCGGCAAAACTGCACCATTGCGCCGGGCTTCATCAAATACAATAGAAAAGTCTTTACGCATCCACTCAACTGCAAAACCAAAATCAAACTCACCGGCCAGCATCGTTTTATAGCGGTTTTCTAACTGCCAAGACTGCGCAGCTCCCTTACTAATAACACTCATCGCAGCCTCTGCATCCAACCCCGCACTTTGTGCAAAGTGCAAAGCCTCGGACACCCCCTGCAATAAGCCACCTATACAAATTTGATTGACCATTTTCGTCAACTGGCCACTACCAACCCCACCCATTAAGCGATGCATCTGGGCATAACTTTGTAAAACCGGCCCAACACGCGCATACACATCAGGTTCACCGCCAACCATAATGGTTAGAACACCATTCTGCGCACCTGCCTGCCCTCCAGAAACCGGCGCATCAAGAAAAGCAAACCCTCGTCGCGAAGCTTCCTCTGCCAACTCTCGAGCAATCTGCGCAGAAGCTGTCGTGTGATCAACAAAAACACTATCCTTCACCATAGCAGCAAAGGCACCTTCAGGACCCAAAGTCACAGCACGCAAATCATCATCATTGCCAACGCAACACATCACAAACTCTGCCTGCTCCACCGCAGCAGCTGGCGCGGTAGCAAAACGCCCAGAATACTCCTGCACCCACTTTTCAGCCGTAGCCTGAGTTCGATTGTATACCGTCACCTCGTGTCCGCTACTCGCCAAGTGTCCAGCCATAGGATACCCCATAGCTCCCAGCCCAATAAAAGCAATACGCGCCATATCTATCTCCCTTTTTTATATACTTAGATCAACATTTCTATCCACGCTGAATGACTTCTCTAGGACATAGCCCAACCACTCTTTACTCTAAAGTCGCTCCCACTCAACTTACCAAGCCTATAAAACAACTTTAAAACCTTCCGCATCAGAATGACCAACCTCATTAAGGGCATTTTACCCCCCAAGCTCTCAGCGACTGAGTCAAGTCGCCCAAAAATAAGTATTGAAAGCCTACTTACCTGCCACCGTGAAACAGCCAAAGTCTAGCCTCGGGCGCTCTCGACTTTACGATCAAGCACTTCTTAGCACCCACCCAAAGCTTTTACATACGAAGCTACTCGAGAACCACTTCATCTGCGTCATGCGTCAAGATCACCCTTTATCTAGCCACAAATCCATTTTTTTTACAGCAATACCTGAATGCACAACACATACATATCTCATCTAGCGGTAGCGGCCTAAACCCTGCTGGTTTAGCGCCAGGTAAATTAGGACTTCAGCGCAATGATAGTATTACGCTCACAACAGTACTTGATAGCTCGAAAAGTTTTACAAAGCACGGACTTAATCATCACTGCTCCTGCCCGCTTTGCTACAGAACTTCAACTGCATAGCTTAGCCCCCATTACAACCCCTAATTGAAAGCCATTTATTTTGGCATGCTAATACTGTTCAAGGCTCTGCCAATCGCTAGATGCACGAACAACTGCTCAGCATGCCCAATCAGCTCTAACTTCATAGCACAACAACCTCTATCATCCCAATGACTCTTTGATAAAACTCACAGCCCTAAAAACAGCACTCTGCAAATACGCCTCATGCGTAAACCCCGAGCGTTTTAACGGTTTCAAATCATGATCAGCAAAAGGTAACCAAAAAATATCTATACTTGCTGAAAGCTCATATCCGGCAACCACTTCACACCCACCTAAAGCATCTCGCTCACCTTGAACAATCAGTGTTGGCGTTTTTAAATTCAACAAGTGTGCTATACGTGGTTTTTCAGGCTTTTTCGCCGGATAAAAAGGATAGCCAAAACAGACTAATGCACTGACTTGCAATTCATCCACCAACATACTCGCTACCCGCGCGCCCATCGACTTACCTGCAAGCACTATAGGACCAACCGTAACCTCTCGCACCTGCTCATACACACACCGCCACGTATCTTGCAGCACATTCATCTTATTCGGTGGTCGACGTATCCCATCGATACGCCGCTGAGTCATATATGGAAACTCAAAACGCACCACGCTCACCCCTTGGCTTACAAAAAAACCTGTCACTGCCTCCATAAACTCACTATCCATTGGAGCTCCAGCCCCATGCGCCAAAATCAATGTACAGAAAGAGTCAGATGCCTCAGAATACAAAACTGCCATCACCACCTCCAACAAAGCAAACCCGCTATATCACTTCACAATAAAACATAATTTTCTCACACACACCTGAACTAATCGCTCTCTAAACAGTCAAAATCTACGCACTGAAGCTTATTAAGTAACGACTCTTACACACCTACAAAGTACAACAACCAGCTCTAATTCATGCAAAAAGGACTTAGTTAACTGTAAAAACACACTCAATATGCAAAAACTCACGGGTAATTTCTGCGATTCTCAAACTATATACACTCATATTGATGCGAGTCAGTGTTAATTTTATTCACATTTGCGCTAAGATAGCCTCCGTCAACAAGTAGGCAGCTCACAACAGTCATCAATTCATGCCTTAGGCATGCTTAATTTAAAGCACATTTTTTAATTAAGCATGATGACTGGCGTTGCACTCACAGCATTGCTCTGGCGCGACAAATAGCGAACTGATTGCAATGACATAGTGCATTGCCCATACTTGTTGCCGATATAACTCCGAAAATCCATTACCCGTGGAAGTCTTAGCATGAGCACAGCAATCCAAGAGAATGCTTATAACTACAAGGTTGTACGCCAGTTCGCCATAATGACGGTGGTCTGGGGTATTGTAGGTATGAGCATTGGCGTTCTAATTGCAGCGCAATTAGTCTGGCCAGAATTAAACTTCAACCTACCATGGACCAGCTTCGGCCGGCTCCGCCCTCTACACACCAACGCAGTGATTTTTGCTTTTGGTGGTAGTGCACTATTCGCCACATCTTATTATGTGGTGCAGCGCACCTCACAAACACGTCTGATCTCAGATAAATTAGCAGCCTTTACCTTCTGGGGTTGGCAGTTGGTGATTGTGCTAGCAGCAATTACATTACCACTAGGCTACACAACCACTAAAGAATACGCTGAACTAGAGTGGCCAATCGCTATTCTACTAGGCGTTGTGTGGGTAACTTATGCGTTTGTTTTCTTCGGAACTATCGCTAAGCGCAATACCTCACACATTTACGTTGGTAACTGGTTCTATGGTGCATTCATTATCGTAACTGCGATGTTGCACATCGTTAACCACATTTCAATCCCTGTAACCCTGCTTAAGTCTTACTCCATTTATTCTGGTGCGACTGACGCTATGGTTCAATGGTGGTACGGTCACAACGCTGTTGGCTTCTTTTTAACCACTGGTTTCTTAGGTATGATGTACTACTTCGTCCCTAAACAAGCTGAGCGCCCAATTTATTCATACCGCCTATCAATTGTGCACTTCTGGGCATTGATCACCTTATACATCTGGGCTGGCCCGCACCACTTGCACTACACAGCACTGCCTGACTGGGCTCAATCTTTAGGCATGGCTATGTCCTTGATCCTTCTAGCTCCTTCATGGGGCGGTATGATCAACGGTATGATGACCCTATCTGGCGCATGGCATAAACTACGTACAGATCCAATTTTGCGATTCCTCGTTGTATCTCTCGCTTTCTATGGTATGTCTACCTTTGAAGGCCCGATGATGGCGATTAAAACCGTTAACGCACTATCGCACTACACCGACTGGACTGTTGGCCACGTACACGCTGGTGCTTTAGGTTGGGTTGCGATGATTTCTATCGGTTCTCTATACCACTTAATTCCACGCATCTTCGGTCGTGACGAAATGCACAGCATTGGCCTGATCAATGCTCACTTCTGGTTAGCAACAATCGGTACCGTCTTATACATCGCATCCATGTGGGTCAACGGTATTATGCAAGGCCTGATGTGGCGTGCAATTAACCAAGATGGCACCCTGACCTATTCGTTTGTTGAGGCTTTAGAAGCAGGCCACTACGGCTACTTAGTCCGCACAATCGGTGGTGCATTCTTCTTAACCGGTATGCTCTTAATGGCATACAACACATGGCGCACAGTACGCGCGTCAGATTCTGAAAAAGCGAATGCCGCTGCACGCTTTACTGTTGGAGAGGCACACTAATGAAACAGCATGAACGCGTAGAAAAAAACATTGGTTTACTCGCGCTCTTTATGGTGATTGCAGTAAGTATTGGTGGCCTTGTACAAATCGTTCCTCTGTTTTTCCAAGACTTAGTGAACGAGCCCGTTGAAGGTCTAAAGCCTTACACTGCGCTGCAGTTAGAAGGTCGTGACATTTATATCCGCGAGGGCTGCGTTCAGTGCCACTCGCAGATGATTCGTCCGTTCCGTGCAGAAACCGAGCGCTATGGCCACTACTCTGTCGCTGGTGAAAGCGTTTACGAGCACCCATTTTTATGGGGATCTAAGCGTACAGGTCCAGACCTTGCTCGTGTTGGTGGTCGCTACTCCGATGATTGGCACCGCGCCCACCTATACAACCCTCGTAACGTTGTACCTGAGTCAAAAATGCCTGCTTACCCATGGTTAGTAGAAAACACCTTAGACGGCAAAGATACTGTGGCTAAAATCAAGGCCATGCGCTGGTTAGGTGTTCCTTACACGGATGAGGACATCGAAGGTGCAGTTGCAGCAGTTAAGGGCAAGACCGAAATGGAGGCCGTAATCGCCTACCTTCAGGTTCTTGGTACATCTATTCAGAACAAACGGTAACGCTCATGGATATCGGAACTCTTCGCGGCTTAGGTACATTACTTATATTTGTAGCTTTTACAGGCCTACTCTTCTGGGCCTATAACAGTAAACGCAAAGCAAGCTTTGATGAAGCTGCACAGCTACCCTTTGCCGACGAAGAGCCGCTTTCTAGCGAGCAGAACAAAGACACATCCAGGAGCAATAACCAATGACTTCTTTCTGGAGTTGGTACATCGTAATCCTTACGAGTGGTACATTATTGGCCCTCGTATGGCTCATTTTTGCCACACGTAAAGGGCAACGCAGTGGCTCTACTGAAGAAACAGTAGGCCATATTTATGATGGCATTGCAGAATATGACAACCCGCTGCCACGTTGGTGGTTTATGCTGTTTGTCGGTACTCTGATTTTCGCAGTGGGCTACCTTGTTCTATACCCTGGTATGGGTAACTGGAAAGGTATCTTACCTGGCTATGATGGCGGTTGGACTTCCGCTAAACAGTGGGAGCGTGAAATGGCAAAAGCGGACGAAAAGTACGGTCCAATTTTTGCTAAATACGCAGCGATGCCAATTACTGAAGTAGCCCAAGACGAATTAGCACTGAAGATGGGCGGTCGCCTCTTTGCTTCACACTGCTCAGTTTGTCATGGCTCGGACGCTAAAGGTGCCTACGGCTTCCCTAACCTTGCTGACAATGAGTGGATTTGGGGTGGTGAGCCAGAAACCATTAAAACCACAATCATGAAAGGCCGCAGAGCTTCTATGCCACCATGGGGCGATATCTTAGGTGAAGAAGGCGTAAAGAACGTTACAGGTTATGTGCGTAACTTATCAGGCCTAAAAAACCCTGAGGGTATCGACCTCGATGCAGGTAAACAAGCCTATGCTACAACCTGCGTCGCTTGTCATGGCCCTGACGCTACTGGCAACCAAATGCTTGGTGCTCCGAACCTAACTGACCGCGTATGGCTTTATGGTTCAAGCTTTAATCAAGTACAACAAACGGTTCGCCATGGCCGTAACGGCCACATGCCAGCGCAAGAAGATTTCTTGGGGCATGATAAAGTTCACTTATTAGCTGCTTATGTATACAGTCTCTCGAATGACACGCAAGAGCAGTAATTAATCCCTGCGACATGCTGTCACTCTCTGCTGGAACGCCAGCAGGCGTACCATAGAAAGCAGTTATAAGTTTAATCCGGCCAGCACCTCGCTGGCCGGATATTTTAAAAGCCGCAGTGGTACATTCTGATGACCGAAAAAATTCCCGTTAAAAATGTAACTCCTAAAGATAATGGCCCAGACCTCTACGCTAAGCGCGAGGCGATTTACACTCGCTCTTTCAAAGGTCTCTTCCGTAATATTCGTATCGTTTCAGGTATTTTTCTATTTATCCTATTTTTAGGCACAGCTTGGCTGCAATGGGGTGATCGTCAAGCTGTCTGGTGGAACTTACCTGAACGTAAATTCTATATCTTTGGCGCAACGTTCTGGCCACAAGACTTTATGCTCCTGTCTTGGCTTTTAATTATCTGTGCCTTTGGTTTATTTTTTATTACTGTATTTGCTGGACGTGTGTGGTGTGGATATACCTGCCCACAAAGTGTTTGGACTTGGATTTTCATGTGGTGCGAGAAAGTCACTGAAGGTGACCGCAACGCCCGTATGAAACTTGATAAAGCTCCCATGTCTGTGAACAAGTTCCTACGCAAAACGGCAAAGCATTTCCTTTGGATCAGTATTGGTTTTATCACCGGCCTAACATTTGTTGGTTATTTTACGCCCATCCGTGAGCTCCCACTTGACCTGATCACAGGACAAGCTCACGGTTGGTCGTATTTCTGGGTTGGCTTTTTCACCCTAATGACTTATCTAAACGCAGGCTGGTTACGTGAGCAAGTGTGCATTTACATGTGCCCCTACTCTCGCTTCCAAAGCGTAATGTTTGATAAAGACACTTTAATCGTATCCTACGATGAGGCTCGTGGTGAGAAACGTGGTGCTCGTAAGAAAGGCAGTGACTACAAAGCTCAAGGCTTAGGGGACTGTATTGATTGTAAACTTTGCGTACATGTTTGCCCTACCGGTATTGATATTCGCGACGGTTTACAAATCGCCTGTATCAGTTGCGCAGCTTGTATTGACGCCTGTGATGATGTCATGCTCAAAGTAGGCTACCCTAAAGGCTTGATTCGCTATACCACTGAGCACAACCTATCCGGACAGCAGACTAAACTGCTACGACCTCGCCTCATCGGTTACGCTGTAGCTTTACTCGTCATGAGCAGTTTATTCGCTTACACTGTCTTCAATCGTACTCTTGTTGAGCTGAACGTCATTAAAGATCGTACACCTTACCGTGAAAATCTCGAAGGCCGTATTGAAAACGTATATACACTCAAGGTCACCAATAAAGACCAACAAGATCATATTTTTGTGATTGAAGCTGATGGTCTTAATGGCTTAACTCTTGCAGGTAAAAACAAAATTACTGCTGCAGCAGGTGAAGTGTTATCAATTCCTGTCTCTGTTTCAGTTGATATTGAAGACATTCCTTCAAGTGCCAACAAAATTGAGTTCAGAGTGTACTCTGAGGATGATGAAAACATCGCTCGCTCAGCAGAAAGCCGCTTTCTTGGCCCAACCGTTCGTTAATTAGAAGGATATTGTATGCAGCCCGAAAACAATGCTTTACCCTGGTATAAAGAATTCTGGCCTTGGTTTATCATTGGTATGCTCAGCTTCTCTGTGGTACTCGGGCTGTCATTACTAACAATAGCCATCCGTAACGCTGACAGCTTAGTAGTCGATAACTACTATGATGCCGGTAAAGGCATTAACACATCCTTGGAGCGGGAAAAGCTTGCCGAACAGCTAGCAGTCACCGGCTCACTCTATTTGGATAACACAACGGGGCAAATTGAATTTGTGCTTAAAGGTCAAAGTAGGCCACCGCACTTAGTCTTAAACCTCATTTCACCAACACAGCCAGAACGTGACCGCCGCATTGTACTGCAACCTATTAGCAGTGATGTATATCGTGGCTCCTTGCCAGAAGAAATTGTCGGCCGCCGTTTTGTTGAAATACTCGGTGATGAGAAAACTGAGCAATGGCGTTTATTTGAAGAGCATACTTTGATGAATAATCAACCCATCACTTTAGGCGAGTAAGCCTAGCCACTTGTCTGTTTATGCAGCTCCAGTGGAAACTGTTTTAATTATAGATAGCTGACTATTATGGTTGCGCCTTTATCCTGTTTTCACTGTGGCTTACCTGTTCAAACCGGTAATGCATACAGTGCAGTAGTGCTTGAAGAGTCTCGCGTATTTTGTTGCCCTGGCTGCCAAGCTGTTGCCCAAACCATTATCACCTCAGGTTTAGAAAACTATTACCTGCACCGAACCGAACCCTCTTCAAACCCTGAGGCATTACCTGGGGTTGTGCCAGATGAATTGCTGCTGCTTGACCGCGAAGATATCCAAAAACCCTTTGTTACAACATCTGACAACATCAGTGAAACCCAACTTTTAATCGAAGGTATCACTTGTGCGGCTTGCGGCTGGCTGATTGAAAAACATCTCAAGCAGCTACCTGGAGTATTTGAAACAACTCTCAATCTGAGCAATCACCGCCTAGCAATCCGCTGGGATGCTGAGCAAGCCAATCTATCTGACTTATTACAGACCATCCGTCATATTGGCTACGCTGCCCATCCTTGGCAGCCTGATGCTGTCAGCCAACAAATACAAGCCGATAACCGTCGAGCATTACGCAAGCTTGGTGTTGCCGGATTACTCTGGATGCAAGTGATGATGGCCTCAATGGCCACTTGGCCCGAGTTCAACCTTGATTTATCTCAGGGTATGGACCGTTTGTTACGCTGGGTCAGCCTCATCCTCACTACACCTATTATTTTTTATTGCAGCACCGAGTTTTTCACCGGTGCGCTGCGCGATTTGCGAACTCGTCACTTAACGATGGACGTGTCAGTTTCTTTAGCTATTGCCGGTGCTTATATTGCTGGCATTTGGTCCACCTTCACCGGCCAGGGAGATCTATACTTTGATGCGGCAGGCATGTTCGCCCTCTTTTTACTCTCTGGGCGATACCTTGAGCGGCGTGCACGTGAACGCACTTCAGCAGCAACCAGTCAACTCGTCAATTTACTTCCTGCCTCTTGTTTGCGTTTAAATGCCGAGGGTACTAGCAAACGCATCCTACTCAGCGAACTACAGCAAGAAGATAATATTCTGGTTCCTCCAGGACACTTAATCCCAGCTGATGGTACCATCTTAACGGGCCACTCGAGCATCGATGAATCATTGCTTACTGGTGAATACTTGCCACTGACCAAAAAGCCTGGAGATACCGTAGCAGCAGGTACTTTAAATATAGAAGGCCCACTCACAATCAAGGTCATAGCCTTAGGTGAAGCAACCCGACTCTCGGCTATTGTCCGCCTTTTAGAACGCGCACAATCACTTAAACCACGCCTTGCGGAACTGGCTGACACAGTCGCTCAATGGTTCCTAATCAGCGTTTTACTGGTGGCAGCCATTGTCGGTTTTATCTGGTTGCAAATTGACCCTTCCAGAGCTTTCTGGATTGTTTTATCACTGCTCGTCGCCACCTGCCCTTGCGCTCTATCGTTAGCTACTCCAACAGCTCTAACAGCCGCCACAGGCACCTTGCATAAACTAGGTCTGCTCATTACTAAAGGGCACGTACTAGAAAGCTTTCAAAAAATCGACACCGTTATCTTTGATAAAACTGGTACACTTACTGAGGGCAAATTAACTCTCAGTCGCATTCAGCCAATCACACAACTCAGCGAGCAAGAAAGCCTTGAGTTGGCAGCTGCGCTCGAAAGCCATTCCGAGCACCCCATCGCCCGCGCTTTTGGTCGAACCACAACCAAAGCCTCCAATGTTTCTAGCGCACCTGGCTTAGGCTTAGAGGGCACAGTCAACGGACAGTTGCTACGTATTGGGCGCCCTGATTATGTTAGCGCACTCGGTCATTACCCCACCCCAACAATGCCCAGTGAGCAAGGCCAGTGGTTGCTGCTTGGTAATACCGAACAACCTTTAGCTTGGTTTGCACTTGATGACCAATTGCGCCCTGACGCCCCGGCCTTATTGCAAGCCTGTCGTACTCGCGGTTGGAATATCCTATTACTCTCAGGTGATAGTTCTCCAATGGTGCAGCAGATCGCTCAAACCCTTAAGATCAAAGATGCTCGCGGTGGCATGACACCTGATGATAAGCTGCAAGTATTGAAACAGTTACATATACAGGGTCGGCATGTCCTAATGCTTGGCGACGGAGTGAATGATGTACCAGTTCTGGCTGCAGCTGATATCAGCATCGCAATGGGCAGCGCTACCGACTTAGCCAAAACTACAGCTGACGCAATTTTACTGTCCAACCGCTTAAGTAGTTTAGTCAGCGCTCTTAGCGTTGCTAAAAAGACCCGTCGCGTAATTATTGAAAACCTCAGTTGGGCAACTCTGTATAATGGCTTAATTATACCTTTTGCTGCTATTGGCTGGGTTACACCAGGCTGGGCTGCCCTTGGTATGTCTGTAAGCTCACTGCTCGTAGTCTTAAATGCACTGCGCTTAACTCGCTTTAGTGAGTCCGCTTAACTCTATTATATGAGGCTAACAATGGCTGCTTTATATGTCATGATTCCAGCTGCACTCTTACTTGTAGCCTTAGCAATTCGACTTTTTTTCTGGGCCGTAGACAACGGTCAATATGAAGATCTCGACGGTCCAGCACACAGCATTTTGTTTGACGACGAAGACCCAAAACACACTGCTGCGCAACAAAAAGAAACCAAAGAGCCAGATAATGACTGACATGATTCCGCTGTTGGCTTCTGCCTTTACACTCGGCTTACTAGGTGCTGGACACTGTTTAGGCATGTGCGGTGGTTTGATGGGGGCGCTTACTCTCAGCATCCCTGAAGCACAGCGACACAAACGCTCACGAATTATTATTGGTTATAACCTTGGGCGTGTATGCAGCTATGCTATAGCAGGCTTCTTGTTTGGCTTATTGGGTTGGGCCGTTGAACAAACACCCGCAGCCATGGCAATGCGTGTTATAGCGGGCCTCTTACTAATCAGTTTGGGGCTTTATTTAGCAGGTTGGTGGCACGGACTCACGCGCATCGAAAATATTGGACGCCATTTATGGACATATATACAACCCATTGCAAGTCGTTTACTACCAGTTAAAAGCATGCCCCATGCTGTATTACTAGGTGCACTTTGGGGTTGGTTACCTTGCGGCTTGGTTTACAGCACACTATTCTGGACTGCTAGCCAAGGTAATGCTTCTACCAGTGCCTTACTGATGTTCACTTTTGGGTTAGGTACCTGGCCAGTACTTCTTGCTTCTGGTTTCGCCGCTGAAAAAATGACAGCATTTTTACGCAAAAAAAATGTACGCTATACAGCTGGTACATTGGTGATCCTATACGGACTTTGGACATTACCTGGCCCTCACCAGCACTGGTTAATGGGTCATTAAACAAGCACAGAATGGGGCTTGATACAGGTCAACAGACTACATCACAACGCACTCTATACTCACAGCTACTGTTTGTGATCAGGAAATCTGCTGTGATGAAAGACAATACGGCTTGGAGCTCTAAACTCTTTAGTGAGTACCACCGCTTAGAAAAACAATACAATCTATATCCAGCTCCGACTCTCTTCCAACACTCAATTAGTAATTTTGAGCGCTTTAGAGTGCTGCGTGATCAGCGTAAGACATTAAAACCTTTAGCCATTAACGTTAATATTCCCTTCTGCTCTAATGCTTGCTACTACTGCAGCTCTAACAGCACGGTCACCAAAGACCGTAGCCTAGGTGCAAGCTACATTCATTGTCTTGAGCAAGAAATCCGTTTAGTCGCACGTCATCTCAACAGTTCACAACCCGTAAAACAGCTACACTTTGGTGGTGGTACACCAACATTTCTCAAGCCTAACGAATTGAAGCGGCTAATGGACTGTTTAAAAAACCACTTTAATATTCACAGCAATCACTTCACACAATATACGATTGATATCGACCCTCGGGAGGCCGACTGGTCAACAATGGGTGTATTACGTGATATTGGCTTCAACCAAGTGAATATTGAGGTTCAAGGATTAGATCCAGATGTACAGCATGCGATTAATCGCTTACAGAGCATTGAGCAAACACAAACTATTGTCGATGCTGCTCGTACACTACAATTTCGCAACATCAGTATCAGTCTCACATATGGGCTGCCTAAACAAACCTTCGCTTCTTTTAGTAAAGCAATTTCGCAAGTGATACAACTGTCACCTGAGCGAGTTATACTGCATGGCTATAAACACCAACCAAACAGATATCCACGACAAAAACATATCAAAGCAAATGAGCTTCCTAGCCCCCGCTGTATTGAGTACATGCTTAACCATGCCCTGCAGCAATTTACGCGTGCAGGCTACCAATATATTGGCATGGGCCTCTTTGCTTTAACCCATGACGAGCTCACATCAGCACAAGAAGATGGCAGTTTACACTATGGTTTGAACGGTTATACAACAAGCCCGAACTGCAACACCTTAGGCTTTGGCGTGTCGGCTATTAGTCAATTTGGCTCATTGTATTATCAAAATACCCATGACCTTTTTGACTATCAAGCAGCATGCTCACAACAACAGCTCTCTCCAGCTAAAAGCTTGTGTTTCAACATTATTGATCAAGTTAAACGATACATCACTCAAGCGTTAGCTTGTCAATTTTCTGTAAATTTCACATGTATCGAGCAGTTCTACCAGGTGAATTGCAAAACACTTTTTCAAGCACAATGGCCTCAGCTTGAACAAATGCACGCAGACGGTTTACTAACGCTTAGCGAGCATAACTTAACAATAACTGAACAAGGACGCTTATTTACTGCTGCTGTTTGCCAGCTGTTCAATGACTCTATTGAACAAGATACAACGCTCAAAGCCGCAACCTTCTAGCTTGCTTAGTCTCACCTTAGCCCCACACCTGTCTCTTTAAATAAGCGTATTTTGCTATTACTCAGCCTAACAAAGCTAGCTAACAAAGTGGCAGCTTTGTGTGGGCTAAGGTATCTTAGTGTAGATATCGAATCGACTCTCGTTCAGGAATCATGGAATGCCAGAAATAACGCGTGTTCGCAACCCTCATCAAGCGCACTGTAAAGACTGCAGCTTGGCTACACTTTGCTTGCCTTTGTCTTTAGATATGCAAGACCTTGATACGTTGGACGAAATAGTAAAGCGTGGTCGTCCATTAAAGAAAGGCGAGTTCCTGTTTCGTCAAGGTGATAACTTCTCTTCTGTCTATGCAGTACGTTCAGGCACCCTTAAAACTTTTAGCTTGACCGATACAGGAGAAGAACAAATTACTGGCTTTCATCTGCCTAGTGAGTTTGTGGGACTGTCCGGCATGGATACTGAACTGTACCCTGTATCAGCTATTGCACTAGAAACCACTTCTGTGTGTGAAATCCCCTTTGAAAAGCTTGATGAGCTCAGTGCAGTCATGCCGCAGCTGCGACGTCAATTGATGCGCATTATGAGTCGCGAAATTCGAGATGATCAGCAAATGATGATGCTATTATCAAAAAAAACAGCAGACGAACGCATTGCTACTTTTCTAGTGAACCTGTCGGCACGCTTTCGTGCACGCGGTTATTCACCACACCAATTTCGCTTGGCCATGTCACGTAATGAAATTGGCAACTACTTAGGCCTTGCTGTAGAAACAGTGTCACGGGTGTTTACTCGCTTTCAGCACAATGAGCTGCTCACAGCAGAGGGCAAAGAAATCAATTTGATCAATCTAATTGAGCTCTGCGCATTGGCTGGCGGCAACTTGGACAATTGATCTCTTAATAAGGGGACTAACATATGATTTTTGATGAGTTCGCAATTAAGTCTTTAATACGCCCTATTCCTGACTTTCCGAAAAAAGGATGTATTTTCCGCGATATTACCCCACTGTATCAATCACCACGCGCCATGCGCATGGTCATTGACAGCTTCGTTCAACGCTATGTCGGTAGTGATTTTACTCACGTTGGTGCTATCGATTCTCGAGGTTTCTTGATCGGCTCAACCATTGCCTACGAGCTCAATAAACCTTTAGTCTTGTTCCGAAAGCAAGGTAAATTACCCGCCAATGTATTAAGCGAGCCCTACGATACTGACTACGAACAGTCTATGCTTGAAGTGCATGAAGATAGCCTTAAGGAAGGCGATAAAGTTTTGCTCATAGATGACATCATTGCCAGTGGTGGAACTTTCATCGCTGCTGCACGCTTAATTAAGCGCATGGGAGCAAGCATCTACGAAGTGGCCGCTATTATTGACCTACCTGATTTAAACGGCTCACGCTTAATGCAAGACATCGGCATTCCGACCTTTACTTTAACTGCATTTACTCATAACGAACATTAAACTCCATTCCACCCGCAGAAAACTTCTATTCTGCGGGTTTTTCCCCTAACCCTTATCCAACCTACACTTACATACGTCCTGTGACGTCCCTACGTATAAATCAAATACCGGCACCTTAACAGTGCGACAACAGGTCACCACTGTTTTCTTGCTTTTACCTATATACTTGGTGACACAATACAAATGCCGTATATGTAGAAAGAGCTGTAACAATGCTTTGCAATTTTTATTGTCCCTGTACTTTGCAGTATGTAATGGCTTTACCCAATACATATCTAGAAAGTGCACTATCAGTAACACTCACTCCCGGGGAGTATGCACTATGATCTCGGAAACACTTGTTGACCTGTCTCGCCTCCAGTTTGCGATGACGGCAATGTATCACTTCATCTTTGTTCCACTCACCATGGGGCTTGCATTTTTGTTAGCCATTATGGAGTCGGTATATGTCTTAACCGGCAAAGAGGTCTACAAAGACATGGTGAAATTCTGGGGTAAGCTCTTTGGTATTAACTTTGCCATTGGGGTTGCTACCGGTCTCACTATGGAATTCCAATTTGGTACCAACTGGTCCTACTACAGCCATTATGTTGGTGACGTCTTTGGTGCGCCCTTAGCCATTGAAGGCTTAATGGCCTTCTTCTTAGAATCGACTTTTATTGGTTTATTCTTCTTTGGTTGGGAGCGACTAAGCAAGCGTCAGCACTTGGCTGTGACCTGGTTGGTTGCTATTGGTTCAAACTTATCAGCTCTGTGGATTCTGGTCGCTAACGGTTGGATGCAAAATCCAGTAGGGGCAGAATTTAATTATGAAACCATGCGCATGGAAGTGGTCGACTTTGCTGCCTTAATTTTTAACCCTGTGGCACAGGTAAAGTTTGTTCACACTGTAGCAGCTGGCTATGTAACAGGTTCAATCTTCGTTTTAGCAATTTCAAGTTGGTACTTATTGAAGAAGCGCGATCTTGGGTTTGCGCGCCGCTCATTCGCTATTGCTTCTGCTTTTGGTATGGCCTCCATCCTTTCCGTCATCGTTTTAGGTGACGAGTCAGGCTACGAATTGGGGGACGTACAGAAAACCAAACTCGCCGCTATTGAGGCAGAATGGCATACAGAAAAAGCGCCAGCCGCTTTTACTCTATTCGGCTTGCCTAATATGGAAACACATACAACCGACTATGCCATAAAAATCCCATACGCTATGGGTATCATTGCAACACGCTCTTTAGATAAAGAAGTCACTGGCATTCAAGACCTCAGCAAACAACACGAAGCACGTATCCGCAACGGTATGATTGCCTATGAACGTTTGCAAGTCTTACGTAACGGTGACCGCTCTGAAGAAAACATTGCAGCATTTGACGAGGTGAAAGCCGATCTCGGCTATGGTTTATTGTTAAAGCGTTATACAGAAAACATCGCTGAAGCAACCGAAGAACAAATTCAGCAAGCAGTTATCGATACAATCCCTCACGTACCGAGTCTCTTCTGGGCATTTCGCCTTATGGTGGCAGCAGGTTTCTTAATGCTCTTACTATTTGCTTTGTCATTCTGGGCTTCAACCCGACATAATCAAGAGCACAAACCTTGGCTATTACGCTTTGCCTTATTCAGCCTTCCATTGCCTTGGATTGGCGTACAAACTGGTTGGTATGTTGCGGAAATGGGGCGTCAACCTTGGTCCATTGGCGAGGTATTACCCACTTTCTATTCCGTCTCATCCTTGTCTATTAGCGATGTAATGGCCTCAATCATTACCATCGCCGTAATTTATATCGTGTTAATTTCGATTGAAATGTACTTAATGATTCGTTTTGCTCGCAAAGGTCCAAGCAGTTTGAAAACAGGCCGCTACCACTTTGAACAAAACAGTATTAAGAACCTATAAGGAGTGGCGAAATGTTTGATTACGAAACTCTAAAACTGATCTGGTGGGTATTAGTCGGTATTTTACTGATTGGCTTTGCTTTAACCGATGGTTTTGACTTAGGTGCTGTAATTCTGATGCCTTTTGTAGGCAAAACAGATAGTGAGCGCCGTGTTGTATTAAATACCATTGGTCCACACTGGGAGGGTAACCAAGTTTGGCTAGTTACAGCTGCCGGTGCTCTATTCGCTGCTTGGCCTGTTGTATATGCTGCCTCTTTCTCTGGCTTTTACTGGGCCATGCTATTGGTACTCTTTGCCTTGTTTACTCGCCCTCTAGGTTTTGATTACCGTAGTAAGCTAGAAAACCCAAACTGGCGTGTACGCTGGGATTGGGCCATGTGGGTGGGCAGTTTTGTGCCGTCCTTAGTCTTCGGTGTTGCCTTTGGTAATCTATTCCTTGGCGTGCCCTTCACGCTAGATGAAACCATGCGGATCAGCTACACAGGTAGCTTTTGGGGCCTACTAAATCCTTTTGGCATTTTAGTTGGACTGGTCAGTGTAACGATGCTCACAACACACGGCGCGGCATGGCTGATGATGCGCACTGATGAACAAGTGTTCCATCGCTCACGTACAGCAGCCAAGAACTTCGCTATTGCTTACTTGGTGACCTTTATTGGTGCCGGTATCTGGTTATGGTTAGGCATTGATGGTTATAGTGTGACCTCCATTATTGACCCGAACGCTGCAATCGATCCATTAAGTAAAACCGTTGAACAAAACAATCCAGGCTGGTTAGCAAACTATGCGCTGCACCCTGTAATGTTAAGTGCTCCCGTGATTGGTATTCTCGGTGGTATTATTACTTTTGTAGCAGCAAGCTCGAACCGCTCAGGTTTTGCCTTCCTTGGCTCATCACTAATGATTGCTGGTAGCATTTGCACTGCTGGTTTTGCATTGTTTCCATTCCTCATGCCATCAAGCATTGACTTATCATCAAGCCTCACCATGTGGGATGCTGTGTCTAGCCATAAAACTTTAGGCATTATGTTTATTGCAGCAATCATCTTTGTCCCTATTATTTTGACTTATACACTCTGGAGCTATATTAAAATGTGGGGCACCGTGAAAGTTACAGACATTGACAGTGACCCGCACGGCTTATACTAAATAAAAAACCAATGCAGCTGCTACAGCACATGACCGAGCAGCTGCAACACTACTCAGCCTAAGCAAACAATATACGTAACACGGCTCAACGGAAGCAGTGCAAGGCTGCAAAATGACTGGAGAGGTTTTATATGTGGTATTTCACTTGGATTCTAGGTGTGCTGTTAGCTTGCAGCATGGCTATTATTAACGCTCTATGGTTAGAAAGATCATATGATATGGATGCCAAAGACGAATAAAGCAATTACTAACCATAACAAAAAAGCCGTTACATCACTGTAACGGCTTTTTTGTGGCTGTATTCGTCCTTGCAAAGCTTTAACGCTGCGCTGCTTTTAAGGCCGCAATCACTTTTTCATCATGATTATAACTATCACTGCGAAAGCGTAGTCGGTTATCCATATCCACCTCAACGGTCCAGTACGCCAACAACACAGGAATAGGCTCTGGCAGATTCACATTACGTGTTCTACCGCTCGCTTGAATCCGTTCGATACGCTGACGTTCACTGGCTGCCGCAGTAAACAATAAATGATCCACGAGTTTGTCAGCATCCTCTACTCGTACGCAACCTGAACTCACAGTCCGCGTAGCACGGCCAAATATATGTTTACTTGGGGTGTCGTGCAAATACACAGTGAAAGGGTTAGCAAAACGTATAGCAACCAATCCTAACGCATTATTTGGCCCAGGCCCTTGACGTAACATAATGCCAGCTGGGGACTGCCAATTAACATGATAAGGATTTAAAACATTACCTTGATAATCGAGCACTTGCATATTGCTGCGCGCCAAGTAACCAATATCACGTCGGATAGCCGGTAATTTATCTTCACGTAAAATAGTTGGTGGAACCGTCCAAGTAGGGTTTATAGTCAAATGCGTTATACGTGACTTCAACAATGGTGTTTGTCGTCTCTGGGTACCCACTTGAGTCCGTGTACGCCACACAACGTCACCATCGCGGAAATACAGCAAACGAGCACCCGCAATATCAACCACAAGCATCGTAGGCTCATACCACTTTTCTAACCAGCGCAAGCGCTCCAAATTGACTTTAACTTGCATTAAACGTTGCTCTGGGCTGATATTTAGCTCACGCAATGTAGCCGGTCCTACAACGCCATCACTCTCGAGATAATGATCACGCTGAAAAGCTTTGACCGCAGCTGCCAACTCTGGCGTATAAAGCTCTGGATTAACCGTTTCTGCAGGCACTACCGTATCGTCAATAAAAAGCAATTTTTGTGCTGCAAGATCTTTCTCAATCTCATAACCTGCTAGCATAAGTCGCTCTTTTAATCGTGGCACACGAACATCAAGCGAACCCTTACGTAATACTTTACCCGCTGGCACAATACCCCAGTCAGTTTGCTCTAATAAATACGTAGTTTTCAATACTTCGCGCAGCTTTCTATAAGCAGCTTGCTGTGGCCGCACTTGAGCAAAAATATTCGGCAAATTATCCAAACCAGCAAGAGCGTCTGGCACTATAGAAGTTGGCGCACTTGGCTTAATTACCTCCTCAAACCAGTAAGGTTCTACTTTTTCTGGGTTAAGCACACCATCGCGCAAATGTGTTAATGCCTGCAAATATCCTTGAGTTAACAAAACTTCATCACAAGCACTCATCGACTGAACAGGATTTTCTTGTAAAGCAAGCAAGCGATCCAGTTGATACATACTCGGCTCTAAACCGTCATATCGCGTTTCCTTGAGCGCATCTGCAAGTTGCTGGCGCAGAGTGACATCACGCCACAGCGACCTATAGTCCACAGCCTGATACAGTATATTTAGCTGCTTTAATGACTGATCCGACAAACGGTGATTGCTTGTCACTGCACAGTTTTTTGACCATGAACTCAGTGTCTCTGCCAACACTGACGCAGGCTCGCCAGATTGTTGAGCCCAGCCAACTGCACCATGGGACATTCCTATTACTAATGCTAACCATGTATATTTTTTAAGCATAGGTTTGGATCCCTTCAATGAGCTGTTAATATATGGCGCTTACGTGCGCACTGTATTGATAAGACGCCTGTTCGGATCGATGTATCACACATTTAGAGAGCATCGACACTCGCGCAACTTAAAAACATCGGCCCTATTTTCACAGAGCACTATTTGTGCCATACACGAGAGCACTCGTATGATTCGTCCTTTTTTAATTCGCTCCTTATTCGTAACTGTATCAAGTCTTTTTGCTTTTGGCGCTCATGCCGCTACTATTCCTCAACAGTTGGTAGCCGAACTATCATTAGCGGCCCCCAATTTAAATAATAAAGTTTTATCTAGCGCTCTGAGCGCAATGCAGTGCGCCTTAAATCATGGTGCCGACCCAGCTGAACGCTTAGCTGTCATTGACTACTCTCTGCCTTCTAGCAAAAAACGTATGTGGATTTTCGATTTGGAAAATAAAGAGTTGGTATTACATGACTTTGTCGCCCACGGTAACCGTTCAGGCAATAACTTTGCTACTCGCTTCTCTAACACTTATGGCAGTCACCAATCCAGTATAGGCTTATTCCGCACAGCCGAAAGTTACCATGGTAAACATGGTTACTCATTACGTATGGACGGTTTAGAACCTGGTTTTAATGATCGAGCTCGCGAACGAGCCATTGTTATTCATTCAGCCAACTATGTGAACCCTGACTGGATTCAAACTCAGGGACGTATTGGTCGAAGTCAAGGTTGCCCTGCAGTACGCCCGGAAATTGGCCGCACTGTTGTGGATAATCTAAAAGGTGGTCAGTTTATGTTTTCTTGGTACCCTGACCAAGAGTGGTTACAGAGCTCTATCTATTTAAACTGCCGTACTCAACAAGTAGCCGGCACAGCTTCTATCCGTGGTCTGAAAAACATTTAAACCCTCTCGCCCTAACAGACAGAGGCTCCTACAGCTACCGACCTGTGACAATTAAGCGGGTATGAGACCAAAAAAGGATAACAGTTCCGCTTTTTTGCTCATTGCATCTTGATAACCTAATTCAATCAGCTCATTACAATAACTACGCTCAAATAGTAAGTAACTTAACACGCCGCCACCACTGGCACGCATTGCCCCAGGTCCACGTAAAAATAAACGCAACGACGCAGGTAACTGGTGCCGGTGGCGAGCAGCAATATCATCAATTTTTTTGCTGGGCGAAATCACTAATACCTCTACCGGAGACAAGCCTACGTCCTTTTGACGCTCTCGCTCTGGGAGCATAGCCCCTAGCTCATTTAAACGTTTCAACAACTCGAGATCGGACTCTAAATTATCGGTAAAAGTACTATTAAGTAAGTGCCCACCAATTTGCGCTAGGCTCGGTGGTCGTGCAGTCATAGTCACACCCTGCTCTTCTTGCTCATGAGTACTCACCCCAATCACAAGAATACGGTTAGCCCCTAAGTGCAATGCTGGACTGATAGGCGCAGCTTGACGCACTGCACCATCACCGAAGTATTCATTGTTTAAACGCTCAGGTGGAAATACTAAAGGAATCGCCGAGCTGGCCATCAAGTGCTCAATGCGTAACCGTGCAGGCAGCCCGTTACGCCGATGCCGAGTCCAAGGTTCTATCTTAGATCGACCTTGATAAAAGGTCACAGCCTGCCCTGATTGATAAGCAAAGGCTGTCACAGCAACTGCACGCAACTTACGGCGTGCCACTGCTAAATTAATTCCTGAAAAGTCCAACTCTTTAAGTAATAACTGACGTAAAGGCGAGTTATCAAGCAAAGCAACAGGGACCGCACCCCGGCCAAAACCTAAGACATTTTGCACCATAAATCGACTGGCCTGGCGCAACACCCCGATCCAATCAGTACGGTAGACTAGCTCTGTTCGAAAGCTTCGCCATACTGCGCTAAGCTTTTGAATCGATTGCTGAAAGTCTAGCGCACCACATGCCAAGCTAACCGCATTAATAGCACCCGCGGAGGTTCCAACAATCACTTCAAACGGGTTGTCTGATGCATCTGGCAATAAATCTGCAATAGCCGACAATACGCCCACTTGATAAGCAGCTCGCGCACCACCCCCCGACAAAATCAAACCTGTAATTGAATCGTGTTGGATGCTTGCCCCTCTATCAACCACATCAACTTGTTCCTGTGTTTTCAATACAGCTTTGCCTCGCCTTCTGGCCGCGTTTTAAAACGACGATGTGCCCATAAGTATTGCTCAGGCTGTTCACGAATCGCTTGCTCAATCCATTGATTGAGGCGCAAACAGTCTGCTTCATCAGACTCACCAGGAAAATCGATCAAGGGTGGCTCCAACTCAATTAAATAGCCTTGTCCTTTGGGTAAACGCGTTTGCTTCATCGGTATAACCTGCGCACGACCTAATTTAGCAAATTTACTAGTAGCCGTTACTGTAGCAGCTGGTATACCAAATAAGGGCACAAAGAGGCTCAATTTAGGACCATAGTCTTGATCAGGCGCGTACCAGATGGCGCGACCTTGACGCAGTACTTTCAACATACCACGCACATCCTCTCGTTCAATCGCTTGGGAGTCAGTATTATGACGCTCACGACCACGACGCTGTACATAGTCAAATACTGGGTTTTTATGAGCTCTATACATCCCATCAATCGTATGGCGCTGCCCTAGCAAAGCTGCTCCTATTTCTAATGTAGTAAAATGAATCGCCATTAAAATCACGCCTTGCCCTTGCTCTTGAGCAGCCTGTAAATGCTCTAACCCCTTAACCTTAAGCAAACGACGTAAGCGTTTTTGAGGCCACCACCAACTCATTGCCATTTCAAAGAAAGCAATACCCATTGATATAAAGTTGTCGCGTACCAATGCTTTACGCTGAGCTGAAGTCAGCTCAGGAAAACACAATTCTAAATTCCGCGTCACAATATGACGACGCTTCGCAGCACCACAAAACATAAGCAAACCTAAAGCTCGGCCCAACACTAAGAGCGCTCGATAAGGTAGCTGCGTTAATAACCATAAAAGCCCCAACCCCAACCATAACAACCAATAGCGTGGATGCAAAAAGGCGATATCAAACCCAGAATGCTTCATACTCTATATACCAAATAGCGTAAAAGTGCGTATTCTACATGGCTTATTGAATTAGAGCCTGCCATGCTTGTCGCTATAACTCATTTTTATTGTTAACTACACATAGAGCTATCAATGAATCAAGTAAATAATCTTGAGCAAGCACCTGTTTTTCAACTTAAAGGCAGCATGCTCGCCTTAACCATTTTAGAGCTTACAACCATTGACCTTGAACATTTAGATATTCAACTGGCTGATAAAGTTGAGCAAGCCCCACAGTTTTTTCAAGACGCTCCAATTATTTTAGCCATCGACAAATGCGCTGAAAATGACAATCCTCTCGACTTGCAACGTCTATTAAGCATCTGCCGTAAACATGGCATGTTACCGCTTGCTTTACGCGCTGTAAGTCCAGAACATATTCAGGCTGCAAAAGCCTTAGATTTAGCCGTAATTCCACCAACCGGCGCTCGCGAGCGTCCTGTAGCCTTACATCCAAAGGATACAGTAGTGCCGCCACCTGCAGCTGAGCCTAGTTATATACCTGCTAAAATCATCACCCACCCCATTCGTAGCGGTCAGCAAATTTATGCTAAAGGTACAGATTTAATTGTTATGGCTGCCGTCAGCGCAGGTGCGGAACTATTAGCTGATGGCCATATCCATGTATATGGCCCTTTGCGCGGCCGCGCGTTAGCCGGCATTAATGGCAACACTGAAGCCCGTATATTTTGCCAATATATGGGAGCAGAAATGCTCTCTATCGCAGGGCATTACAAAGTTGCTGAAGACTTACGTCGCGATCCTTTATGGGGGAAAGCGACACAAATATGCTTAGTTAAAGAACAGTTAGAACTCTCTGCTCTTTAAGCTATACCTTTGTGCTGATGAACACTTTATAATCAATTCATCAACAACCCTTTACTCTATATTTATAAGGTGACCCGTTTGTCTAAGATTCTTGTTGTAACTTCAGGTAAAGGCGGTGTTGGCAAAACCACCACCAGCGCAGCCATTGGCACAGGCCTCGCATTACGCGGACATCGTACTGTTATTGTCGACTTTGATGTGGGTTTGCGTAATCTTGATTTAATTATGGGTTGTGAGCGCCGTGTCGTTTATGACTTTGTCAACGTCATCAATGGTGACGCCACGCTCAACCAAGCGCTGATTAAAGATAAGCGCTTAGAAAATCTTTATATTCTAGCCGCCAGCCAAACACGTGACAAAGATGCACTGACCCAAGAAGGTGTAGAAAAAGTTCTGACTGAACTTGCTGAGCAATTTGAGTACGTCATTTGTGACTCACCTGCTGGTATCGAAAAAGGCGCTCACTTAGCCATGTACTTGGCCGATGCGGCCATTGTTGTCACAAACCCTGAAGTCTCTTCTGTGCGCGACTCTGACCGCATGCTTGGCCTCTTATCCAGCAAATCTAAACGTGCCGAAGAAGGCCGTGAACCTATTACAGAACACTTGCTTTTAACTCGTTATAGTCCTGAACGTGTTGAGCGGGGCGAAATGCTAAGCGTTGAAGACGTTGAAGAAATTCTGTCTATTCAAATGATCGGAGTCATCCCAGAGTCTCAAGCTGTACTTAAAGCCTCTAACCAAGGTGTCCCTGTTATTCTGGATGAAGACAGTGATGCGGGGCAAGCGTACAGTGATGCTGTTGAGCGCCTTTTAGGCAAGGACGTCCCACACCGCTTTTTAGATGTCCCCAAAAAAGGCTTCCTAAAGCGCATGTTCGGAGGTAAAGAGTGAGCATTATAGATTTTTTCAGAGCCCGCAAAAAAGCCCCAACCGCATCTGTTGCCAAAGAGCGATTACAAATCATTGTTGCCCACGAACGCGGTCAACGTGATGAACCCGACTACTTACCAGCCTTGCAAAAAGAGCTGGTCGACGTTATTCGTAAATATGTAAATATCGACCAAGAGCAAGTTCAAGTTGCACTGGACAGTCAAGGAAGCTGCTCTATTTTAGAGCTAAACATCACCCTTCCTGATCGTTAACCAATCTACAGGCTCAATATTGCAGTTCATATTTGGCGGCTTTCGGGCCGCCGAATTGATTCACAGGATTAATTATGCCGCTGTCCAGCATTGAAATTATCTATATAGATTCACAAATCCTGGTGGTCAATAAGCCCACTTTATTACTCTCAGTTCCAGGCAGAGCTGAAGACAATAAAGACTGCCTCATCACCCGCTTACAAGAAAATGGCTACCCTGACGCTTTAATTGTACATCGCTTAGATTGGGAAACTACAGGGCTCATGATACTTGCTAGAAACCCTGAGGCCCATCGTGAATTATCCCGCCAATTTCAAGACCGTGAAGTAAAAAAAGGTTACACGGCCTTATGTTGGGGAGAGCCCAGCGCTAATAAGGGGCAAATCGAACTCCCAATGCGTTACGATCCACCCAATAAACCACGACAAATTATTGACCACATACAAGGTAAATACGCTCTCACTTACTGGGAGAAGTTAGAGTGTCACCCAACCTACAGCCGCATCAAACTCATGCCCTACACTGGGCGCTCCCATCAGCTACGCGTGCACATGCAAGCTATCGGACACCCTTTACTAGGTGACCCGCTGTACGCGCATAGGCTAGCCTTCACTGCTGCCCCTCGTCTCTGTTTGCATGCCAGTGAGCTCAGCATTACTCACCCTACTAACAAACGACGCTTAAATTTTAAATGCCCTGCAACCTTTTAACCTGACGCATGAGTCAATGCATAAGTACATACCCAAAAATTAAACATATGCATTACACTGCATACTAGAATTCTGTATGGAACGGCAACCTATGTCAGCTCATAAAGCCTTACTTGCTTTGCGTAATTATTTGACTAGCCAAGTCCTTGGCCAAGAACGCTTAGTGGATCGCTTACTTATTGCTCTACTGGCAGACGGCCATCTTTTGGTAGAAGGTGCGCCCGGTCTGGCTAAAACCAAAGCCATTAAACACCTAGCCGAAGGGTTAGAAGCCAGCTTTCAGCGCATTCAATTCACCCCTGACTTACTGCCTTCAGATATCACAGGAACTGATATTTACCGTCCCGAAAGCGGTTTATTTGAGTTTCAGCAAGGACCGGTTTTTCATAATTTAATTTTAGCCGATGAAATCAACCGCGCGCCCGCCAAAGTACAATCAGCACTACTGGAAGCCATGGCTGAACACCAGGTCAGCATAGGCAACCATACCTATAATCTACCTGATTTATTTTTAGTGATGGCAACACAAAATCCAATCGAGCAAGAAGGCACATACCCCTTACCTGAAGCTCAACTCGATCGTTTTTTAATGCATATTAAAATCGGTTTTCCTGACGCACACATCGAACGTAAAATTCTACAACAAGCACGCGGTACAGCATTACAGGGTACACCACAACCGCCAGACAAGCTTAGTCAAGAAGCTATCAACGCCGCCCGAACAGAAATCCTTAACTTATATATGGCCGATGCAATGGAAGAGTACTTAGTCCAATTAGTCATTGCCACCCGTACTCCAGCCAAATTTGATGTCGACCTAGCCAAATGGATACGTTTTGGAGCCAGTCCTCGCGGCTCCATTGCCATTGATACCTGTGCCCGTGCACATGCTTGGCTAGCAGGACGAGATTTTGTAAGCCCTGAGGATATACAAGCGGTGCTCTTTGACTGCTTACGCCACCGCATTATTTTATCTTTTGAAGCAGAAGCATCCGGCATGGACCAAGATCAAGTGCTACAACATTTGTTAAATGTAGTTGCGGTTGCTTAATGGACGTGCAAGGGCGTATCCATATTAACCTACAACACTTGTTGGAGGTGCGACATTATTTAGATAAAATCGCGATTTTCAATCCGCCTTTACAACATAGTGCACTACTAGGCATACACCGCTCACGCTTACGTGGTCGCGGTATGGATTTTGACCAGGTTCGTGCCTACCAAACAGGTGATGACGCCCGCAGTATTGACTGGCGTGTCACCGCACGCACAGGTGAAGTGCATACCAAGGTGTTTCATGAGGAACGAGAGCGTCCAACCTATATTTTGGTCGAACAAAGCTTACACCTTTTTTTTGCCAGCACTGGTTGTTTTAAGTCTGTTTTAGCAGCACAAGTAGCTGCTTTATTTGCTTGGGCCAGCTTAAAGAACAATGATCGCGTTGGCGGCTTAGTCTTCGATGAAAATAACGTACAACATATCCCCCCACAACGAAGCCGGCAAAGTGTTTTGCATTTATTGCAAGCTATAAGCGAAGCCAACCAAGCTTTGCAGCAACCCATGGTAAAACAATTGAATAACCCGTTACCGCATGCTTTACAACAGGCTCAACGGCTCACTCGACCTGGCGGGTTGATTATATTAATTTGCAATGAACGACATTTAAATGAAGATACTGCACAGTTATTGAAACGCCTTGCAAAACATGCTGAACTTATTCTACTCCCTCTGTCCGATCCTCTCGAGCACGCCCTGCCCGAGTTGCGGCAAAGCCGCTTCGCAATGGGAGTGCGCAGCCTAAATATGCGCACAGAAAATCCTGAATTACGTCATAAATGGCAAGCAATAGGTGCACACTACCAAGCTGTTTGGCAAGAACTAGCCTTACAACTAAACTCACCTTTACTCCCTTTGAGTACACAGTACCCGCTACTTAAACAGCTACAAACTTTCAGCACAGTACCTACGCCTCCTGCGAGGAATACGTCATGATTACTCTTGAGCAGTTACAGCCTATTATACTGCCGCCCCCTGTGAGTTGGTGGCCACCTGCTATCGGCTGGTGGTTACTCACCCTGCTCTTGGTTGCCCTCTTAATTGGTTGGCATTATCTGTTACGTCGACGCACATTGAAATGTCAAGGCAATTTGATCGACCCCCTACGTGCCAGCGCGTTGCAAGAACTCTATGCCCTTGATAAGCCCTTCGGCGGCCAACAAGCAGGTCCTTGGTTGCAGCAACTGAACCAACTATTAAAACGCATTTGCGCTACACACTACCCCGACTATGCCAGTCACACTTTAAGTGGTCGTGAGTGGCTTGCTTTTTTAGACAGCCGCTGCCCTGCGGCAGGACTCACTCGCTGGATGATTTTAGTGCACGGTGCGTATCAACCTGATTGCCGCTTGGACGATAAATCTATCACTCAACTGCAACAGGCCATCGAAACCTGGATTCGTAAGTATGTTTGAGTTTGCTTGGCCTTGGTTATTTTTACTACTACCATTACCTTGGTTCATCCGCACCTTCACACCGCCAGTACCGCAACAAAGTACCGCTTTGCATGTGCCCTTTTATAATGAATTAGAACTTTTACAGCGTAGCAATAAGCGCAACAAATTCGCACATTTAAAAACCTCTAACATTATTTATCTAGTTCTTTGGTTATTACTGATCAGTGCAGCTGCGCGTCCGCAGTGGAACGATGAACACGAGTCGCGCCCTACTTCTGGACGTGATTTACTGATTGCAATGGACGTTTCAAACTCCATGCTCTACAGCGATTTAACCTTAAATGGCCACAGTATTTCTCGTATAGATTTTGTCAAACAATGGCTGAAAAACTTTATTCAACAACGCGATGGTGACCGCTTAGGCTTAATTTTGTTTGGTAGCCAAGCCTACTTACAAGCGCCGCTCACCTATGACCATCAGAGCTTACTCACTTGGATACAAGAAGCACAAGCTGGCATTGCTGGTAACACTACAGCCATTGGAGATGCTCTCGGTTTGGCCATTAAACGCTTGCGCCAACACCCTGCCGATCAACGCGTCTTATTGCTGATTACTGACGGTGCCAACAACAGCGGGGTGATGTCTCCAAATGCGGCAGCACAACTAGCTGCTGATTATCAAATTAAAATTTATACCGTAGGCATCGGCAGTCGATACGACAGCAGTCTAGACCCCCTCATGAACAGTTCGAGTTTAGAGCTCGACGAGAAAACCTTAAAAAATATTGCTCTGCATACTGCAGGACAATATTTTCATATCACCAGTAGCGAGGACTTTACTGATTTACAATTTAAACTCAGTCAATTAGAACCTCACACTTACACTCACTCCACTCAACATAACACGCTTGAGCTTTACCATTGGCCTTTAGCGATAGCCTTGATATTAAGTATGATCTTGGTCCTGTTACATATTTTACATACACTACGCACTCAACGTGGTCCGCAGGAGCAATCATAATGGAATTATTTGATTACTGGCCTCAGTGGACACGTTTATATTGGCTTGCGGGTTTTCCCGTAATACTCCTCTTGATTATCGCGTTCTACAAAGCACATAAAATTCAGAGCAACTGGCATTTTTTTCTACCTAAGGCCTTCCATTCGGCCTTACTCACTCAATACAATGAAAAAAAAAGTAAACGCCGTTACTGGTTATTAGGCACTGCTTGGTTTATAAGTCTCTTGGCTCTATTAGGCCCAAACTGGCATACATACACTAAACAAACTTCACAAGAGCAATACTTTGCACCACTCATCATAGTAATTCAGCTCACCCCAGATCTGCTCGCCAATGACTTACCTCCTAGCCGTTTGCATCATGTACAAAGCAAGGTTATGGAACTACTCCGGCTGCGACAGAGCGCCTATAGCAGTATTGTCGTTTATGCTGGTAGCCCTCACACTTTAGTTCCACTGAGTAATGACCTAGTTACCAGCCAGAACCTCTTACAGGCACTACGTCCCGACCTAATGCCTAAGCCAGGCCAACGCGCAGACCTTGCTATTCAGCGGGCGATCGAACTATTACGGCATGGCGCTCAAGGCAAGGGACAAGTGTTACTGTTCAGTACTGGGATTACTTCTCTCGAACTAAATACCATAGAAAAGTTACTTAAACGTCAGCCCATCGCATTGAAAATTATAGGCGTGGGCAGTACTGCAGGTGCACCTATCATTGAGCCTGATTCCACTTCTAATGCACAGCAGGGGCATTTCATGACTGATAATGACGGGGCAATTGTCCTCAGTCGTCTCAATGAAGTTTCTTTACAGCTACTTAGCCAGCGGACAAATAGTCCTTACACCCAACTTAGATATGATGCCAGTGACCTTAATGAGTTGGGATTATTTAACTCGACTCAAAACAACTTTACCACTACCTTAAAAGAACAAAAACCAACCCTGCAAGATCAAGGATATTGGCTAGTCCTGCCTGTATTGTTACTTACCCTACTATTTGCCCGTCGTGGGAGCTTACTGGTACTGCTGCTCTGCTTTGCACCGCCAACGCAAGTCTTTGCTTTAAGCCTAAATGAACTCTGGTTACGATCAGACCAACAAGCTGCCAAACTGCTTGAACATACCCCTAAGCAGGCTGCAGAATATTTTAACGATCTACAATGGCGCGCTACAGCACTCTACTTAGCTGAAGACTATATAGCTGCCGCAAATTTATATGAACAAATCAACACCCCGCAAGCTCATTATAACCGCGGCAACGCCTTAGCTTTAGCCGGTTTGCTACAAGAAGCTGCCATCGCCTACGAACAGGCACTTCGACAAAACCCTGAGTTACTTGCTGCGCAATACAATTTGAATTTGGTTGATAAACACTTAAAAGCACAGAAAAGACAAACCAAGAACGAGAAAACCGCCACTAATCCTAGTTTACCTACTGAAAATGCAGCAGGCAGCATAACAGCCCCTACCACATCACAGGCCATGGACCATAAAAATTCTACCCCTACACAGAATAGCGTTACTGATTCCTTGGGTAGTCCTACGCCAGTGCCACACATTAAAAACAGCCCAAACGAATCAGAATCAGCACCATCTCAATTACACTTAGAACGTTGGCTTGAACAAATCCCAGACAATCCTAGTGAGTTATTAAAACGCAAGTTCTGGTACGAACAAAGCTTGCAGGAGAATGCGCCTTGATCCCACGTTGCAGCTATATTTATATCTTGTTGCTTTTTTTTATAAGCGCCTCGTCGGTATATGCTGCAAGCTTTACCGCCAGCGTTGACCGCACTCAACTCAACGCTGGCGAAAGCTTTGAGCTAGTTTTAGAGTCAGATGATACTGCACAATTTTTAACTCCGGATCTCACCCCTTTACAATCTCACTTTACTTTATTATCTAGCAAACAAGTAAACCGCTTTACCGATCCACAACCCCCTGTTACTCAATGGATCTTAACCCTACTGCCCAAACAAACCGGTTTTGTCGTCATTCCACCAATCAGTTTAGGTGAACTTAATAGCGCTCCGATCAACTTAACCATCCGAGAGGCTAAAGACGCAGGTTTGCCTACCCTAGAACCCGTATATATTGACTCACAGCTTCAACATGAATCAGTTTATGTCCAAGCACAACTGTTACTCACTTTAAGGGTCTACCATGCTGTTCCTTTATTTGCTGATGGTAATCTCACACCGTTACTGATTGATAACGCCCGAGTTGAACAACTGGGCAAACCCCATGCTTTTGAGCAACATATCAACGGAGTGCGTCATGGTGTTATTGAATTTAACTATGCTATTTTCCCGCAGCAAAGTGGTGATTTTACTATTCCATCTCAGACATTCTCAGCTTCCTTTGCTGGATCTGGATCAAACACCACAGCTCCCTTCGCCTCCCAAGCGGGTCAACGCATTACAGTAAAGTCTGCACAAATTCCACTGCAGGTTAAACCCATTCCCGACATCTACCCTAAAGATGCTGTCTGGTTACCTGCACAACAACTAGATCTCAAGCAACAATGGACGCCCTCACTCGACACAATCCTTACCACAGGGAGCGCTGCAACACGCTTGCTAACCCTAACTGCTCAAGGTCTACCTAGCTCGCAGTTACCCTCTCTTGCCCCTAACCCTACCCATAACTACAAGACTTATATTGATCAGCCTTTATTAAGTCATAAATTTTCTGAAAATGGCTTATTCAGTAGCCGCAGCGAACGACATGCACTGGTATTTCATCAATCCGGCCAGCAAAAAATTGCAGCGGTTAAGCTTCCTTGGTGGAACACTATTACAGACCAATTAGAGTATGCTCAACTTGATGCTTTGAATCTCTCCATTACAGCTCAAAGTGATGCTCCAAGAGCCGCCCCCTTAACAAATGACACCTCCCCTCTTTATTACAACCGGGCTTTACTTCATCCTCAGCAGCTCCTCTTTTGGCAATTGCTCAGTCTATGCTTTATGCTGCTTAGTGTATTTGCTTTGGCGCTATGGTGGCGAGCGCGACACCAACCTGCTGTTATTGCGCCTGTTAGTCACAATGCCCCAAGTGCTCGTAGCTTACAGGAAGACTTAAAACGCGCATGCTTAGCCAATGACCCACACAGCACCCGTCAAGCACTGGATGCTTGGGCTCGCCAACATACTGAAACACTGGCTGATATGGCTGCCCGTGATACCAACCTGAGTACAGCCCTAGAACAATTAAACAGTGCACTCTACAGTGAAAGTACCGTTCCATGGCAGGGTAAAGATCTGTGGCAAGCCATTTTGCAATTATCCTTTGCTCAATCTTCTCAAACCGATGATAACGAACAACTACCACCGCTTTATCCTCCCTAAAGCACCCGTATCAAAGCGCTGTAGCATATACTTATGCTGACATGAGTCTTTCGTTACTGCTGGTAAAGCGGTATGGTTTATAGCTTTTATGCTAAATTTATTGCGCTGAGCAGTACCGCTCAGCATTTTTTTCTAATCCGTGAGTGAGATACCAACAACGATGGCTGATTTACCGATCGATGATTTAAATATTGCTTCTAACGTGACTTTAATCACTCCAGAGCAGCTCAAAGAAAAAATGCCGCTGAGCGAGCGTGCGCAGAATACCGTTGCCCAAGGTCGCCAAGTTGTTCGCGATATTTTAGACGGTAAAGATCATCGCTTATTTGTAGTAATTGGGCCTTGCTCAATTCACGATGTTAAAGCTGCGCACGAATATGCTGACCGTCTAAAAGCTTTAGCAGAAAAAGTATCCGACACCTTGTTTTTAGTCATGCGTGTGTACTTTGAAAAACCGCGTACTACAGTAGGTTGGAAAGGTTTGATTAACGACCCTTACCTCGATGATTCTTTCAAAATTGAAGATGGCCTACACATTGGACGTCAACTCTTACTTGACCTTGCTGAAAAAGGTTTGCCAACGGCAACCGAAGCACTGGACCCTATTTCACCTCAATACCTTCAAGACCTGATCAGCTGGTCCGCCATTGGTGCACGTACTACCGAGTCGCAAACTCACCGTGAAATGGCTTCTGGTTTATCTTCTGCTGTTGGTTTTAAAAACGGTACCGATGGTGGCTTAACCGTAGCCATTAATGCCCTACAATCTGTGTCTAACCCGCACCGTTTCTTAGGTATTAACCAGCAAGGTGGTGTTTCTATCGTAACTACTAAGGGGAATAGCTATGGCCACGTGGTCTTACGCGGAGGAAATGGCAAGCCTAACTATGACTCTGTCAGTGTCGCATTATGTGAACAAGAGCTGAATAAAGCTAAGATCAAACAAAACATTATGATCGACTGCAGCCATGCCAACTCCAATAAAGACCCAGCCCTCCAACCTTTAGTCTTGGAAAATATTACCAATCAAATTGTTGACGGTAACCAATCCATTAGCAGTTTAATGGTCGAAAGCCATTTAGGTTGGGGTAATCAACCTGTTGGAGATGATCTCAGCCAGTTACAATACGGTGTATCCATTACAGATGCTTGTATTGACTGGGAAACCACTGAAAAGAGTATTCTTCAAATGCGTGATAAACTCAAAGATGTTTTGCCTACACGCAAACGCAGCTGATGCAGTTTAACAAGTGCGCCCAGCATTACTGGGCGCACTAGCTTAAAATATGCTTTAAACCAAGTAATTTATTGTGGATGACGCTGTAAGTAGACTTCAATATAAGAACAGCTCGGAATCACACTCAACTGCTGCGCTTTTGCGTAATCTAACGCTGCTTTAGCTAATAAACCTGCAATCCCCTTACCACGCAGTTCATTAGGTACAAAAGTATGGTGGATATCAATCGCATCCTCACCGACTAAGCGATATTCTAGTACAGCCTCATAACCATCAATATCTGCCAAAAAACACTGTCGTTCAGCATGATGCACAACCTGAGTTGACTCGCTCATTTCAATCTCCAAACTCAACCATTAAACAGTCAATGCAGCATACACCATCTATTAAATATGTTGGTTAATAGTCAGCAGTAACTTATCAAAATCGCGTAAGACCTCGTACTTTTAGTGCGGGGATGGATAGCCAGGGCTGTGTAAGTAGCCTCTTAACCTCTTAACAGGTTGCTGAAGTCTTTGCAGTATAGATTGGTACTGGTATTGTATACAGCATG
>NZ_JAXIVU010000017.1:0-56705 GCF_034259425.1 Denitrificimonas halotolerans | reverse complement strand
ATGGACGTGCAGTGGGTGTGGTGTCACCCACGATCGCGATATCAACGCGGCACGTAACATTCTCGCGGCCGGGCATGGTCGTCTAGCAGTAGGAATCCCCGTCCTTTAGGTCGGGGAGGATGTCAAAAGGGTTTTTCTGCAGCTTGCCAGTGAATTTCATTACATCCCTGGTATTGGGCAATGAGGCGTGCAGCTACAAATAAAAGATCTGAAAGGCGGTTAATGTAGCCTAGTAATTCTGGGCGTAAGGCTTCGCTGCTATGCAAGGCTTGGCAGCGACGTTCAGCATTGCGAGTACTGCTACGACAGATATGGGTTTGCGCGACTAAACGTGATCCACCGGGTAAAATAAATTCTTTTAACGGACCTACGCATATATTCCACTGATCAATAACTTGTTCAATGCGAGTAATTTCACTGCCTTGCAATGCTTGATATTCAGGCATAGATAATTCACCGCCCATATCAAATAGACGATGTTGGCAAGGGGCTAGTACCTCAATTACTTCTTGCAGTTTAGGCGTCCGGGTCAGATGCTCTTGCAAGTCAGCTAATAATAACCCCAGTTGGCTATTTACTTCATCCAAGGCGCCGATGGCTTCAATGCGTGGGTGGCTTTTATTGACGCGGCGACCATCGGATAAGCCTGTTTGTCCGTCATCGCCGGTGCGTGTGTAAATTTTATTGAGTCGATAGCCCATGTTGTAGTCTCCGGAAGGGGTTAGGTAGTCGAGAGTCCGTGCTTACGCAGCGCATTTTGTAATTGCGTATGTAGTGCGAAAAGAGTTGGTGTTTGGCATTGTAGTGCGCGACTTTGAGCGCAAGCAAAAGCAGTGATATAGCTGATTTCCGTACGGCGTCCTTGGGCAACATCTTGTCGCATTGAAGATGAGTTGTGGGATGTTTTGTCAATGACGGACCAAACGGTTTGTTGTAAATTTTGTGCTGCTTGCACTTGACCTGCGGCTTGTAAGACTAACTGCAGCTCATTGCACAGATTATTGATCACCGCTGGATGTTGTTTAAGTTCGCCGTTGAGACAGTTGTAAATCACTGTAAACGGGTTGATTGCACAATTAACCGCGAGCTTACGCCAAAGGTGTGTGAAAATGTCTGTCGTCCAAGTGCAAGGGATTTCTGCTTGCAAGCAGTTGTCGAGCAGCTGTTGTGGTGGAGGTTGTGATTGTTCTTGTAAATCACCCAGGTAAATGTGTCCTTGGCCTGCGAAAACACTATGGAAAGGGGAGGCTAAGTAAGCACCTTCGGTGCTAGAAGCAGCAATGCAGCGTACATTAGGGAGAAGGGTTTGTATGGCTTGCTGACTGCCTAAGCCGTTTTGCAATAGAATCACGAGGCTGTTGCTGTGCAGGCGTTTTGCTACAGCGTTCACTGCTGCTCTTGCATCATAGGCTTTACAAGCTAATAACAGGCAGTCAATGGGTTCAGCGTCGGTAGCCAGTTGTGCAGGGATGGGGTGGTACTGAGTTTGAGTGCGTAGGGCATTACTTAATCGAATGCCAGGGGATTCGATATAGCGCGTCAGCGTGCCCTCATTGCGTAAAATAATGCGTACAGGGATGTTTTTTTCTGCTAATCGGGCTGCCCATAAACAGCCTAAGCTGCCGGCACCTAAAATATGCCATTTCATAGTTTGCTCACTTTACAGGCAATGTGTGGATTACTGCCTTGCAGGGTTTGTTGGGTATTATGCGCTATCATGCGAGCTGAAAACTTGGCCTCATCTGCGCGGCAGGTATTTAACAATGGGTTTGGCATGGATCGACAGCTAACTCAGTGAATAAGATGTAATAGGTGTGGCCCTTTATACAGAGTTGCAGGCTGCAACAGCAAGTGTGCTTGTTGAACAAGCCTCATCAATAAAATTTTTAAATATAATTTTGGAGGATAATAATGCCCTCATTTGATGTTGTTTCAGAGCTTGATACCCATGAGGTAACCAATGCTATGGATAATGCGGCTAAAGAATTGGAACGCCGCTATGATCTGCGTGGCAAAGCGAGTCTTGAGTTTAAAGATAAGACCATTACTTTAATTGCTGAAGCTGATTTTATGCTTAATCAAGTGATTGAAATTGTAAAGTTGGCTTTGGTGAAGCGCAAAGTGGATATTCAGTGCTTAGAATACAAAGATCCTTATGCGTCAGGCAAGGTGGTCAAACAAGAGCTGATTTTGCGTGAAGGGATTGATAAAGAATTGGCGAAAAAGATAGTTGCAACCATTAAAGAAGCCAAGTTAAAAGTACAGGCATCTATTCAGGGTGAGCAGGTACGTGTGACTGGCAAAAAGCGCGATGATTTACAAGAAGCCATTGCTTTACTTCGTAGTAAAGAGCTAGGTATGCCATTACAGTTTACTAATTTTAGAGACTAACTCAGCAGGGCAGCATAGGGATAAGCTTAGTTGTTGCTCTTTGAGCAGTTCAAACAGGGTGTTGGTACTGTTTGCTGCAAGTTTCTAAACTTGGCAATTATTTATTAAAAAGGCCTGAGTTTTTCGACTCAGGCCTTTTAGCGGATCAGCGCAAGTTGAGCAATTTATCAGAGCGCTCTTGGGTATTGCGATAAAGCTCGGCATTGGTTTCCAACTCTTTAAGAGGAGCAGGGAAAATTGCCGAGAGCTTTTCTTGCCATTCTGCTGAATTGAATTGTTCTGGGAAGCAACGTTTCAATAGTTTAAGCATGATGGAAACAGTTACTGAAGCACCTGGTGAAGCACCAAGCAAAGCAGACAGAGAACCATCAGCTGAACTCACAAGCTCTGTGCCGAACTGTAAAATACCGCCTTTTTCTGGGTGCTTTTTAATAATCTGAACACGTTGCCCAGCAATTTCAAGCTTCCAGTCTTTCGGATCAAGCTGTGGATAGAAGCGGCGTAAGGAGTCTAAGCGCTGTTCCATTGATTGCATCACTTCGCTGACCAAGTAGCGTGTTAGGTCCATATTATCGCGACCCACAGCAAGCATAGGGCCAATATTGGATGGGCGTACTGAGAGTGGTAAGTCAAGCAAAGAGCCGTTTTTTAGGAACTTAGTGGAAAAACCAGCGTAAGGGCCAAACAGTAGAGATTTTTTACCATCAATGATGCGGGTGTCTAAGTGAGGAACAGACATTGGTGGTGAGCCGACAGCGGCTAGACTGTATACTTTGGCTTGGTGCTGCTCCACTACGGCTGGATTATCGCAACGTAACCATTGGCCGCTGACAGGGAAGCCACCATAACCTTTACCCTCAGGGATACCTGACTTTTGGAGCAGTGGTAAGGCAGCACCGCCTGCACCTAGGAATACAAAGCGGGCGGTGACGCTTCGGCGCTGACCAGTGGCTAGATTTTTGATGCTGACTTTCCAACCCTGCGGGCAACGCTCAAGATCAGTGACCTTGCTTCTATAGCTCAGCGTGCTGTTATCTTGTTGGGCAAGATAGCTTAAAAGTTGACGCGTTAAAGCGCCGAAGTTGACATCAGTACCGTTGGACATATGCGTTGCGGCGATAACTTCATCGTCTTTACGCTCGGCCATCATTAATGGCATCCATTGCGCCATGACGCTTTTATCTGTAGTGAACTCCATGTTTTCGAAAGCATGGTGTTCTTTTAATAGCTGAGCGCGCTTTTGTAAGAAGGCAATATTGTCTTTGCCTTGTACAAAACTGATATGAGGAACAGAGTGAATAAAGGTGTCGGGATCGCCAAAAGTTCCTGTTTCAACAAGGTGTGCCCAGAATTGCTTGGACTCTTCAAACATAGCGTTGATATTAATGGCTTTGCTAATATCAATAGAACCGTCGGCAGCTTGTGGGGTGTAGTTTAGCTCGCAAAGTCCTGCGTGACCGGTACCGGCGTTATTCCATGGGTTAGAGCTTTCCATTGCTCCATCTTCCATTTGTTCAACGATTTCTAGGTTAAGGCTTGGATCCAACTCTTTTAGCATGACTGCTAATGTTGAACTCATAATGCCGGCTCCCACCAGCAATACATCGAGGTTTGCTTGATTGTCTTGCGCCATCAGTATGTCTCCAAAAAGCAACTTTTAGGCGGTAGGGTTAAAGGATAACCGCCGAGGAAAGGATTAGATTATTGCGAAATAGCCAATGCTTTAACCGCTGCAAGAAGGAGGGCTGTTGGTGCATGGAACTGTAAATGCCAAACTATTCATTGCTTGCCACACTCTTGTGAAGTTGTGAAACCATTTCCCGCCATCTTATGGAGTGGCGGATCTTTAAAGTGTATTTATATTGCACGTGCCAAGGGCAGATTTGCTGTAAACACTGAGTTTTTAATAGTGCAGTGTCTCGTTATCTTGGTAGGTGTACGTGTCTACAGGTAAGACACTTGGCAACCTCTCGCCTATAAGCCCTAGTGCTGCAAACTAACAGTGTAAAACTAAAAGGAGGGGGTGCCGTATAGTTGGTTAGTAATTATAACGATGAAAATATAAAAAACGATCATTGAGACCAAATTTCTTTAGTCGAAAGGTCGTATATGAAGACTTGCATCGATGCAGTTAAGCAAATAACGACAAAAATTAAATGTTTTGTGTAACAAGGCTTTGTGCTGCATGCTGTGCAAGTCTGCACTGCTTGGTTAAACTTTAACATATTTGAAAGGCTAAAAAGGGAACTAGATTATGTCGCGTTATGCATTTGCTAGTGCAGCAGTGGTTTTGACTACGCTTTTAACCGGCTGTGGGCTGAGTCCGCAAGCCTTGCAGCCAGAGCCACGTTTCAGTGGGCAAGTAGTCGCAGTAGGGCAAGGACAAAAAGTCACAGTGTTGGTGAGTGATGCGCGTTCCTCGGCAGTGATTGGCACCCGAGGGGGGGTGTATGCTGAGAGTAGCTTGATTACTGTGGATAAATCGACATTTTTACCGCGTTTGCAAGCAGAGACTGATGCAGCGGTCCGTATGATGGGTTTTACACCTACGGCGCAAGGTATAGATAATGCACAATTAACTTTAAAACTGACTGAGCTGAGTTACAAAGCCGTTGAAAAGAGTCCTTTAGTTAAGGAAGCGCAGCTGCATGCTTCTTATACCTTAGAAGTGAAAAATGGCGCACGTCGCTATAATGGACGTTATGCCGCCACTTTAAATCAAGGTTATGCTAAAGCACCTAATGAACAAACGAATAACAAATGGGTCAGCCAAGTACTCAGTGAGGGTTTACAACGTGCGTTTAAAGACCCTGCAGTGGGTCAATTACTGGCACAATAAGCATGGTTTGGATGAGGTAGCTGCATCCATAGTGCAGCGTAAATTCTAACAGTTGAGCTGCTTGTTAGGATTAAGGGGAGTATTTTGAGAGAGAATTTGCCGCCTGCTATTTTTTTGATGGGGCCGACTGCTTCAGGAAAAACAGATTTAGCGCTGCAATTGGTGCGTGAATTACCTTGCGAAATTATCAGTGTGGACTCTGCGTTGGTTTATCGCGGTATGAATATTGGGAGCGCTAAGCCCAGTGCACAAATTTTAGAGCAGTACCCTCATCACTTGGTGGATATCTTAGATCCTGCCGAAAGTTATTCTGCGGCACAGTTTCGTCATGATGCTTTAGCAGCGATGGCTGAGATCAGTGAGCGCGGACGTATACCGTTGCTAGTTGGTGGCACTATGCTGTATTACAAAGCACTGACAGAAGGGTTGGCGAGTATGCCAGCAGCGGATGCGAAGGTCCGTGCGGCACTTGAGCAGCAGGCGGCTGTAGAAGGGTTAGCTGTATTGCATGCACAATTACAGCAGGTTGACCCAGTCTCAGCTGAACGCATTCATCCAAATGATCCGCAGCGTATTATTCGTGCGCTTGAGGTCTGGCAAGTGAGTGGCCAGAGCATGACAGAGCATCGCCAACAACAAACTATACAAAAACTAACAACTAATGGCGGCCATTTACCGTACAATGTAGCAACCTTTGCCATTGCACCGCAGCAGCGCAGTGTTTTGCATGAGCGTATTGCTATGCGATTTCAGCAGATGCTTGAACAAGGCTTTGTTGCTGAGGTCGAAGCATTATGGAGTCGTGGAGATTTGCATGCTGACTTGCCATCGATTCGCGCGGTAGGTTATCGACAGGTGTGGGCATACTTGCAAGGTGAGTATAGCTACGATGAAATGATCGAACGCGGTATCATTGCTACACGGCAACTGGCAAAGCGGCAGTTTACTTGGTTGCGCAGCTGGCAAGACCTATATTGGTTAGATAGTTTGTCATGCGATAATTTGTCGCATACCTTGAAAAGATTTCATGAGCTCACCATATAGAGTGAGTTGAATCAATTTTTAGTTTGCTTAAACAACAAGCATACTTTTACTTTAGTTAATGGAGCACACCTCATGTCAAAAGGGCACACGCTACAAGACCCTTACTTAAATCTTTTACGTAAAGAAAGAGTACCGGTATCAATTTATTTGGTTAATGGCATTAAGTTGCAGGGACAAATTGAGTCATTTGATCAGTTTGTTATTCTGCTCAAAAACACTGTGAGCCAAATGGTTTACAAACACGCAATCTCCACAGTGGTACCAGGACGTCCAGTACGCTTACCTAGCGAAGATGACTCTACTGGTTCTGACTTAGGTAATGATTAGTGGGAGAGCATTTTGATCGCTGAACATCGAGGGGAGCGTGCCATTCTTGTGCATTTGGATGGGCATGCACCTGAGGTGCGAGAAGATCCTTATGAGTTTCAAGAGCTTGCAGTATCGGCTGGCGCTGTAATTGCAAGCTTCATAAGCATTTCGCGACACCAACCAACAGCTCGTTTTTTAATTGGCTCAGGTAAAGTTGAAGAACTGCGACAGTTGGTGATTGCCGAAGAGGCTGACTTGGTGATTTTTAACCATGCACTCACGCCAAGCCAAGAGCGTAACTTAGAGCGCACTTTAGAGTGCCGAGTGTTGGATCGCGTTGGCTTGATTTTGGATATTTTCGCGCAGCGTGCTCAGACTTATGAAGGTAAGTTGCAAGTTGAATTGGCTCAACTGGAGCATATCAGCACACGTTTGATTCGAAGTCGCACAGACCTAAGCCGCCAACAAGGTGGTATTGGTTTGCGTGGGCCGGGTGAAACACAGCTGGAAACGGACCGCCGTTTGTTACGCCTGAGGGTAAAACAGATTAAAGCGCGCCTGGAAAAGGTACGTAATCAACGTCAGTTAGCACGACGCAGTCGTCAGCGCGCTGATATGCCTAGTATCTCTTTAGTGGGGTATACCAATACTGGGAAATCAACATTATTTAACTTGCTAACTGAGTCGCAGGTGTATGCAGCGGATCAGCTGTTTGCTACTTTGGATCCAACGGTGCGTCGCATTGAAATCGATGGGTTAGGAGCGGTAACTTTAGCGGATACCGTGGGCTTTATCCGACACTTGCCACATAAACTAGTGGAAGCGTTTCGAGCGACATTGGAAGAGTCGGCCAATGCTGATTTACTGTTGCATATGATTGATGCACACTCGCCTGAGCGTGATGAGCAAATCAAGCAGGTGTATCAGGTTTTGGATGAAATTGATGCCAGCAGCGTACGCACCTTAGAAGTCTATAATAAAGTTGATTTATTAGATAATGTTGAGCCGCATATCCAACGGGATGAACAAGGTAAACCAGTACGGGTTTGGGTTTCCGCCTATAAAGAGCAGGGGATCGAATTACTGCAACAAGCCATTGCCGAGTTGTTGGAAGAGCAAATATATATTGCTACAGTGCGATTGACTCAACAGCAAGGGCGATTGCGCGGTAAACTCTTTGATCTTAATGCGGTAGAGCAAGAGACGCACGCTGACGATGGTGCAAGCATTTTAGAAATACGTATTGCAAAAACAGAGTTGGATAAGCTGCTCAGTGATGAAGGCATTATGCCGGCTGATTTTTTGCGCAACTATAGCAAGCTTTGACGGTTAGCTGAATGTGCTTAACGCTGTGGTTGTAATATCAAATTATTATAATATAGTGCGCTTTTAGAGTGCATTTTGCCTTTCAAATAGATGGAGAACACTATGGCCTGGAATGAGCCGGGTGGTAACTCAAATAATCAGGATCCTTGGGGCGATCGCAATAAGCGAGGCGGCCAAAAAGAAGGACCACCTGATCTTGATGAAGCCCTCCGTAAACTGCAGGATAATCTTAAAGGTGTGTTTGGCGGGAAGAAAAAACCGGGATCGAAAGGTTCAGGTGGTGGTTTCGGACTGCTAGCCATGGTATTTGCAGCACTTGCAGCGATGTGGTTGTACACTGCGGTGTATTCACTTGATGAGCAAGAGCAAGCCGTTATTTTACGTTTAGGTAAATACCACGAAACAGTGGGGCCTGGTTTGAATATCTACTTCCCACCAATGGATCGTAAGTTTGAGCAGAACGTGACCCGTGAACGTGCTTATACACGTCAAGGGCCCATGTTGACAGAAGATGAGAACATCATTGAAGTGCCGCTGACCGTGCAATACAAAATCAGCAACTTAAAAGATTTCGTCTTGAATGTGGATGGCCCTGAAGTAAGTTTGCAGCAAGCCACTGAAAGTGCCTTGCGCCATGTGGTAGGTTCTACGGCGATGGACCAAGTGTTAACTGAGGGTCGTGAAGTTTTAGCGATCGAAGTAAAAGAGCGCCTCCAGCGTTTTATTGACACTTACCGTACTGGTATTACAGTCACTCAGGTGAACGTGCAGAACGCTCAGCCACCACGTGAAGTGCAAGAGTCTTTTGATGATGTGATTCGTGCACGTGAAGATGAGCAGCGTGAAAAGAATCAGGCAGAAACATACGCCAATGGTGTGATTCCCGAGGCTCGAGGTAAAGCACAGCGTTTGCGTGAAGAAGCCAATGGTTATCGTGATGAAATTATTGCACGGGCACAGGGTGAGGCGGAACGCTTTAGCCAGTTAGTTGCTGAATACCGCAAGGCACCAGAAGTAACGCGTCAGCGTTTGTATTTGGAAACCATGCAAGAGGTTTATAGCAACAGCAGTAAAGTGCTACTTACAGGCGATCAAGGTCAAAACAGCTTGCTGTACTTGCCACTGGATAAAATGCTTGAAGGGCGCAACGCAACATCACAAAGACCGACTGATACTTCAGGTTCGACTGTTAATTCAGTACCAACCAGCAGTAATGTCAGCTTAAGCAGTGACGCACTGTCTCGTGACTTACGTGCCAGAGGTAGCCGTTAATGAGTAATAAATCGACTTTTGTTTTGATTGTAGCTGCCGTGCTCGCACTGGTTGCTTGGAACAGTTTTTATATTGTTCTAGAAACTGAGCGAGCGGTATTGCTGCAGTTTGGAAAGGTAGAGAAAACCAACGTGCAGCCGGGTTTGCATGTGAAAATACCTTACATTAACCAAGTTCGTAAGTTTGATGCACGTTTACTGACATTGGATGCGCCAACACAGCGCTTCTTAACTTTAGAAAAGAAAGCAGTGATGGTGGATGCTTTTGCTAAGTGGCGTGTGGCTGATGCTGATCATTACTACACTGCAACCTCTGGTATTAAGCAGGTGGCTGATGAGCGCTTGGCTCGACGTCTTGAGTCAGGTCTGCGTGACCAGTTTGGTAAGCGTACTTTACATGAAGTGGTCAGCGGTCAGCGTGATGAGTTAATGGCGGATATCACCACCTCACTCAATCGCATGGCGCGTAAAGAGTTGGGTATTGAAGTCATTGATGTGCGTGTCAAATCCATTGATTTACCTAAAGAGGTGAATCTAAGTGTATTTGAGCGTATGAGCTCTGAACGTGCTAGGGAGGCTCGTGAGCACCGCGCTAAAGGTCAGGAACTCGCCGAAGGGATTCGTGCGGATGCAGACCGGCAGCGCCGAGTGTTGCTAGCAGAGGCCTATCGTGAAGCTGAAGAAATTCGAGGTGAGGGAGATGCCAAAGTCACGGAGATTTACGCCAAAGCTTATGGTATGGATCAAGAGTTTTATGCTTTTTATCGTAGCTTAATGGCATACCGTGAAAGCTTTGCTGATAAAAGCGATGTTTTAGTGTTATCGCCTGATAGTGAATTTTTCAAATATATGGAAAATATAAAGCCTTAAGCTAGTGTGCTTTATGCGCGCGATCTTTGTGGTCGCGCGTATTTTTGATGGGTGTTCAACCTTTGGCGAGATTGCCGTAGGTTTGAAAAGCAAGAGGCATGCACAGAATAATCTGTGGTATCATGCGGCAGCCGGGAAACTCCCGGCTTTTTTGCGCCTGTGGTCATGCAAAATGCCCAGCAGGCACTGTATTTACAATGAGGAAAGGCGCAATGGCAACGGTAGAGCGCTGGCTGCTGCCAGATGGCATCGAAGAAGTACTGCCGCCGCAAGCGGCACAAATTGAAGCAACTCGTCGACAAGTCTTAGATATGTTTGAGGCTTGGGGGTATGAGTTTGTCGTAACACCGCATATTGAGTTTCTAGAGTCATTACTAACTGGCGCGGGACAAAAGCTTGATTTGCGTACTTTTAAAGTTACCGACCCACAATCAGGCCATCTGATGGGCTTTCGTGCGGATATCACTCCACAAGTAGCACGTATGGATGCGCACAGTTTACGTCGTGAAGGACCTTCACGGCTTTGTTACGCTGGTAGTGTAGTGCATGCACGTCCGCGCGCATTATCACGTTCACGTAGCCCGATACAGCTGGGTGCGGAACTCTATGGTGATGCCAGTCCTGCTGCAGACATTGAAGTGATTAGCTTAATGTTAGCAACGCTTGAGCATGCAGAAATTGCCGATATTCATATGGACTTAGGTCATGTGGGTGTATATCGAGGTTTGGCCCGAGCAGCGAACTTATCAGATGACTTAGAAGCGCAGATTTTTGATGCGTTGCAACGTAAGGCGGTCGATGAAGTAGCAGCGTTAACTGCACAGTTGCCTGAAAAGCTAGCGCAAATGTTGCAACAGTTGAGTCAGTTATGCGGCGGTCGTGAGGTTTTGGATCAGGCCAAAACTATTTTAGCGGATGCACCTGAGAGCGTTTTAACCGCATTGGATCAACTGACGGTTGTTGCAGATGCGCTGATATTGCGTTACCCGCACTTACCTTTTTATTTCGACTTGGGTGAGTTGCGTGGTTATCACTATCATACGGGCGTGGTTTTTGCTGCTTTTGTCCCTAACGTTGGGCAATCTATCGCCCAAGGTGGACGTTATGATGACATTGGAGCTGTGTTTGGTCGTGCACGTCCTGCGACAGGTTTTTCTACAGATTTAAAAACCCTAGTGAACTTAGGTCAGCGTAAGGCTGCAGAGTTACCTAGTGGTATTTGGGCGCCTACGGGTGCTGCAGATGATTTATGGCAAGCTGTTTGTGCATTACGTAACCAAGGTCAGCGCGTGGTGCAAGCGTTGCCTGGGCAAAGCGTGAGTGATGCTGCGCAAGCCAGGTGTGATCGTCAGCTCGTTCAAAATTCCTCAGGCTGGGAAGTTCAGCCTTTATAAGTTTTAAGCCGCATTTGCGGTCACGTTTGTCGGTTAAGCCGACCTCCTATTTGCGCGAAGAGGGCAGGGGTTATGGGTAAAAATGTTGTCGTTTTAGGCACTCAGTGGGGGGATGAAGGTAAGGGGAAGATTGTTGATTTATTAACAGATCAAGCCGCTGCCGTTGTCCGTTTCCAGGGTGGCCACAACGCGGGTCACACTTTAGTTATTGACGGTGAGAAAACTGTATTGCACTTGATTCCATCGGGTATTTTGCGTGAAAACGTTGAATGTTTGATCGGTAATGGTGTGGTTGTTGCACCGGATGCTTTGATGCGAGAAATCACTAAACTGGAAGAAAAAGGTGTGCCTGTACGTGAACGTTTACGTATCAGCCCTGCCTGTACTTTGATTCTTCCATACCATGTTGCGTTGGATCAGGCACGTGAGACCGCGCGTAGCGAAGGTAAAATTGGTACTACAGGCCGTGGTATTGGTCCTGCCTACGAAGATAAAGTTGCACGTCGTGGTTTGCGCATTGGTGATTTATTCAATGCTGAGCGTTTTGCAGTGAAGTTGCGTGAGGTACTGGATCAGCATAACTTTATGTTAGAGCATTTCTATAAAGTTGAGCCGGTTGATTATCAGAAAACCCTGGATGAAGCTTTGGGTTATGCAGAAGTTTTGAAACCTTTAATGACTGATGTAACTGCACGCTTACACACTTTGCGTAAGCAAGGTGCACGCATAATGTTTGAAGGTGCACAGGGGTCATTGTTGGACATTGATCACGGTACTTATCCTTATGTAACCAGTTCTAGTACTACTGCTGGTGGTACTGCAACAGGCTCAGGCTTTGGTCCGTTGTACTTAGATTACATCTTGGGTATTACCAAAGCGTACACCACACGTGTTGGCTCAGGTCCATTCCCAACAGAGTTGTTTGATGAGACCGGCGCCTACTTGGCTGAGAAGGGACATGAATTCGGTTCGACTACAGGACGTGCGAGACGCTGCGGTTGGTTTGATGCGGTGATTTTGCGTCGTACCTCAGAAATTAATAGCATTTCTGGTATCTGCTTAACTAAGCTAGATGTACTAGATGGCTTAGAAACAGTAAAGATTTGTGTTGCTTATAAGAATGCGGCTGGTGAAGAAATTGAAGCACCAACCGATGCTGATAGCTACGATGGCTTAGTACCAGTATATGAAGAGATGCCAGGTTGGAGTGAGTCAACTCTAGGTGCGACTTCGATTGAAGCATTACCTGTTAACGCGCGTGCTTATATCAAGCGTATTGAAGAGTTGATTGGCACACCGATCGATATCGTATCAACGGGGCCAGATCGCAATGAAACTATTGTTCTACGTCACCCGTACGCGTAGTGTTATAGCTATTTTGCACGTTAGGGCAGAGTAGATAAAAAGTAAAAAAAAGCCGGCATGCGTCGGCTTTTTTTTGTGTAATCATAGTGGATGAGCGGATAGGTAATGAGTCTTTGCTTTTAAAGCATTGCTTGAAGACTCCTGTGTTAGGAGTGGTTGTCGTCTTTCCAAGGCGCTTGTAAGTATCGGCTGTAATTAAAAGTTTCCAGCCAGTCGGGCTTAAAGACCACAAAGGCGGTTACCGCCATACCATTAATAAATGCCTCAGGAAATGCCACCAGTAAGAGCATGCCAAAATAATCTTCAATCCATGGTGGGAATTGATAAATACCATTAGCCCAAAGTAATAGACTGCCACTGGCAATGCAGAGTGTCGCAGTTAGGGCTGCAGGAAAAAAACCAGAAAAAAAGATATACATAAATAAATTTTCGGGTTGTAAGCGCTCAATTGCTTTGGCACAACAGTGGGCGATGAAAACTGGCAGAATAATAAGAATGAGTCCATTAGCACCCAACACATTGAGTTCTTGTTTGCCCAAAGTCAGTAGAGCGAGTTGAGCAATAAAACCGGCGAGTATGGCTAAGGGCCAATCAAGTAAAAGAGTCACAGCAGTCATACCAATAAAGTGGAATGATAAGCCGCTTGGAAAGTCGCGGCGCATCAACCAAAGGATGCATAAGACTAAAACTGTGCCAAGTAGCAAGTGTTGACGACGATTGTCGCTAAAAAGCTCGACCCAAGGGGCGCGCCAGATAGCATAAAACAGCATAGGGCCATACAATAGCCACCCCCACAATAGAGTGGTTTCGTTCAGTAGCATGCTTGCGATCATAGAATGGCCTGTTACCTATTAAAACGTGTGGGGTGATGAGAAATTTAACACTACTTTACCAGATTTTTTTCTGAGCTAGGCGCTGCTGATTAAAACTCAATAATAGTGTCTAAAACTTTTATTCCGCATTTCGGTACTGTGGACTTTGTTTGCTTTCAGGTAAACTTCACCCTCTTGATGAATTAACACGACATTTAAATGCCTAAGACATTTCACGAATTTCCTGTTGAACGCCCCGAAACGCCTCTGCTTGATAAAGTACAGACGCCAGCCGAGCTGCGTCTGCTATCTGAAGCTGAATTGGTGAGCTTAGCTGATGAGTTGCGCTTGTTTTTATTATGGAGCGTTGCGCAGACAGGCGGACACTTTGCCGCTGGTTTAGGTGTGGTTGAGCTGACCTTGGCTTTGCATTATGTGTTTGATACGCCTGAAGATCGCTTGGTTTGGGATGTAGGCCATCAAGCCTACCCACACAAAGTGTTAACGGGACGTCGTGAACAGATGCAGACTTTACGGCAAAAAGATGGATTGGCGGCCTTTCCACGACGTTGCGAAAGTGAATATGACACCTTTGGTGTAGGACACTCGAGTACCTCTATTAGTGCTGCGCTAGGTATGGCCATTGCTGCAAAGCTACAGGGTTCTGAGCGTAAAACGGTTGCCGTGATTGGCGATGGCGCGATGACTGCAGGTATGGCGTTTGAAGCACTGAATCATGCACCGGAGACGGGTGCAAGTATGTTGGTGATCCTTAATGATAACGATATGTCGATCTCCAATAATGTCGGTGGGTTATCGAATCACTTAGCTAAAATACTCACGAGTCGCACTTACTCGACTATGCGTGAAGGCAGCAAGAAAATACTTTCACGCTTACCCGGTGCATGGGAGATTGCTCGTAAAACAGAAGAGCATGCAAAAGGCTTCTTAGCGCCAGGTATTATGTTTGAAGAGTTGGGTTGGAACTATATCGGCCCTATTGATGGGCATGATTTACCAACCTTATTAGTCACTTTACGCAATATGCGTGATTTAGAGGGACCTCAATTTTTGCACGTGGTTACGAAAAAAGGTAAAGGCTTTGCACCCGCTGAGCTGGATCCTATTGTTTATCACGCAATAAGTAAAAAACCTGCAGCACCTAGTAAGCCATCAGGGCCACGTTACTCGGCAGTTTTTGGCCAGTGGTTGTGTGATATGGCCGCTCATGATGAGCGCTTACTCGGTATCACACCAGCGATGAAAGAAGGCTCGGATATGATTGCCTTTAGTGAGCAGTTTCCTGAGCGCTATTTTGATGTTGCGATCGCTGAGCAGCATGCGGTGACCTTGGCGGCAGGGATGGCCTGTGAAGGTGCTAAACCTGTTGTTGCCATTTACTCTACATTCTTACAGCGTGCTTATGATCAGTTAATTCATGATGTGGCAGTGCAGGACTTAGATGTTTTATTTGCTGTAGATCGTGCTGGTTTAGTCGGTGAAGATGGCCCAACCCATGCAGGTAGTTTTGATATTTCATATTTACGCTGCATTCCGAATATGGTGATTATGACGCCAAGCGATGAAAATGAGCTGCGACTTTTGCTTAATACTGGTTATCACCATGTGGGGCCTGCAGCGGTACGCTACCCACGTGGTACAGGACCTAACGTCCAAATCAGTAGCAGTTTGGATTCGGTTGAATTAGGTAAAGCTGTGTTACGCCGTGAGGGTCAAGGTGTTGCACTCTTGGTCTTTGGTGTGCAGCTTGCTGTTGCGTTGGAGGCCGCCGAGCAATTGGACGCAACTGTAGTAGACATGCGCTTTGTTAAGCCATTAGATGAAGGATTACTACGGCGCTTGGCTGCTGATCATGCACTGTTTGTTACCATTGAAGAGAATACGGTGATGGGTGGGGCGGGTAGTGCAGTAGGTGAATTTCTAGCTGCTGAGCAATTGCAGGTTCCGTTGCTGCACATGGGCTTGCCAGATCACTATATTGAGCATGGGCAGCCTGCGCAAATGCTTGCAGATTGTGGTTTAAGTGTTGCAGGTATTGTGCAAGCTGTAGAGCAACGTTTAGGTGTAGATATACAGCCCATTTAGATCTTTTGATGTGCGAATCAGTTGCGTTCATTGCGCAGAGAGTTTGCAACATTAGACATCACAGTATAAATCACTGCTTGATATGAATTGAGCGGTGGTTTTTGTCATATGTTAATCGACAGAAAATTTTTAGAGCGATAGATTTAGGATGTAACGCTTTGTGTTGCATCCTATCTGGTGCGCTTAAACATCAAAGAATTTGCAATCCTTTGTTCCAAACTTGACCAACGCCTTTGGGGCGTCTATTGTTCCCGCACTTTGATTCTGTAAGGTGCGCTGGACGAGTCCAGCCTGAAAAGGGAAGTTAAGCGGTTTAACCGACTTACGCTGCCCCCGCAACGGTAAACGATGCGCTCTAGCGCGCGTTTGTTCAATAACCACTGGCTGTCAAGCTGGGAAGGTGAACAAGTGTATTCGTTAGCCCGTAGACCTGCCTTACGGATTTCGACGGGTGTTGCGGAGGGCGGCACCGTCAAGTGCTGTGCCTTGGTGCGCGCTTGTTTTTGCCCTCCTCAAAAGCTGTATTTATTTTTGAGGAACCAATCTAAATGAAATTGTCTCGCCTTGCGCTTGCTGTAGCGCTGTTGCCAGCGTCAACCTTGTCAGTTGCTGCTGATACCAACGAAGATATTTTAAAACTCTCAGATACTGTAATCACCGGTAATCGTATAGCGCAAGAAGACGTGCGCGCCACTTACGCTTCAGAACTGCATAGCGCCGAGGATATTAAAAACTCTGCGGCCATTAACCTATATGACTACTTAGGGCGTTTTAGCTCGGTTAATGTGCTGACTTCTGGAAACCCTTACCAGCAGAAACTGGATATGCGTGGTTATGGTATTGGTGATGGCTATCAAAATATTGTCGTGACGCTGAACGGTCGCCGTTTAAATAATATTGATATGTCGCCGCAGTTACTCAGTAGCATCCCGCTCAACAGTATTGAGCGCATCGAAATTATTAAAGGCAGTGGCTCTGTTGCTCATGGTGATGGTGCAATGGCCGGTGTGATTAACATTGTTACCAAAGATCAGAAGGGCGTTGATTTTAGTATGGCGGCTGGCAGCGATGGTTATTCTGCTGCGAGTGTTAGCGCAGGGCTGAGTGAAGAGTTTTTTGCCTTACAGGTGTTGGCTGAAAATAGTGACAGCGACGGTCTGCGTAAAAAAGATGTAAATGGTAAAACAGATGAATCTGATGCAAATAATTTATCAGCCACGCTGAAAGTCTTTCCCGTTGATGGTTTAGAGTTGCGACTGGGTAAGGATCGTGCTCGGATGGATGCGCATTATGGCGGCTGGATTAACAAAAAGCAGTTTGATAAAAAACCGTCGCAAAACAACTCTCCAGCGGCCATGCATCGAGAGTGGGAATTTAAAACTGATGTAAATCGATTGGGAGCCAGCTATCAGGTTAACGAGTTACTTTCGTTTGATATCGATCATGCAGCAGAAAAGAAAGAGGTCGAATTTGTTTATCCAGGTTCTAAACCGAGTAAGTTCGATTACCGCTCAACAGACTTTTCCGGCCAGCTAAGTCTCGAACGTTTAACCTTGGTGGCTGGCGTGCAGCTGTTTGATGGCGAGCGGAGGCAAAATACTAACAAAACGCACAAGGATAATAAGGGAGTTTACTTGCAAGGGCTTTATGCTCTAGGTGATACGACCTTCAGTGCTGGTGCTCGCCGCGAGAAAGTAAAATACAAATATAAAGAAACAACAAAGTTAAAAGATGATCACACACTAGATGCTTGGGATATAGGTGTTAACCATCAATACAGCCAAGAGCTAAGCGTGTTTGCTAACCTGAATCAAGGCTTTCAAGCACCGGATATCGAGCGTTTCTTTGGGTTTGATCCTAATGATTGGTCTGTTATTTTTAATGATTTTATCAAGCCCGCAAAAAGTAAAACACTGAACATCGGTCTTAACCATGTTACCGAACGTAATAAGCTAAAAGTCACCAGCTATTATTCTAAACTAAAAAATGAAATTTACATGGTCCCAGCAACCTTTGTTAATACCAATATCGATAAATCTTATAAATACGGTCTAGAAGTGCAGGACAGCTTCCAAGTTACTCCAGAGCTGCTAACCCGTATTAACTATGCGTGGACACGTGCAAAAATTGATAAAGAAGATGAGGGGAGCGGTGCTTATAATGGTAAAAACTTACCGGGAGTTTCCGAGCACAGCATTACAGCAGGCATTGATTACCGAGTCGTGCAAGATGGCACATTAACCTTGACGCAAAACTGGCGCAGCCGTGCCTATGCTCAAGAGGATTTTGAAAATAAGTTTAAGCAGAAGCAAAAAGCCTACAACACTACTGATTTTGGTTATGCCCATAAAATCGATAACTTCACCTTGTTTGCGCAGGTGAATAACGTGTTTAACCGCAAGAACGGATTATGGCTCAGAGATGATGTGATTTACCCCGTCAATTTCACCCGCACTTGGTATGCGGGAGTTCGTGCTTCATTTTAATAATTGAGTGGTGTTGAGGCAGGCACACTAAGTTAAAGCTTTGGTTATAGGTTATATTTAACAATTGATCATACTGTTGCGGCGATAAACGTAGCCATGGATGGCAGCGCTTAGAACTTAGTTTAAGATGGGCTCGTTGAGATGGAGATAACAGCAGTTGTCAGTGCAATATACAGCAAAGCAAAGTTGTTCTAGTCCTTTGTATTGTTGTTGGCAATTGAGTCCCAGTCGACATAGCGCGGTAAACTATATTGTGTAGGGTTTAAGAGCGATTCAGACTCTCGTTGTTAGTTAAAATATTATGTTCTACAAATAGCTGAACTATTCAGCTACGGCACATACCACATCAAGGAGTATTCAATGAAAGATATTTTGTTTTTTGAAAACATGCTGACCCCGAAAATCATTACATTTGTGTATTGGTTATTGCTATTGGTTGCAGTTTTTTCTGGTTTTGCCTCTATGTTTTCAAGTTATGGCGGATTTACCTTTGGTGGCTTCCTCATGGGTATCGGTATCATGCTGGGAGGTGCTGTAGGTGCGCGTATTTGGTGTGAGCTCTTGATTGTGCTGTTTAAAATTAATGAGAATATTAAGAAGCTTGCTGATAAAGCGTAAAGCTTAGGAGCTATCACTCAAGGCAATGAGCACCGTGATTATGCTTATTGCCTTGAAGAGTGAGTAAGTGTGTAATAGCGGGTGGGTGTTTGGCTAGTTGGTTTTGCGCTCGAGTAGCACTCCACTTTCGATATGATCCGTCCAAGGGAACTGGTCAAATAGCGCTGTTTGAGTGATCTTGTGCGTATCGCTGAGTTGGCGAATGTTTTCGGCTAAGGTTTCTGGATTACAGGAAATATACAAAATCCGCGGAAAGCGGCGAATCAATTCACAGGTATCTTGATCCATGCCGGCGCGCGGCGGATCCACAAATACCGTACCAAACTCATAACTGTCTAAGTCAATATTGGCTAAACGGCGAAACTCGCGTACTTTGTTCAGAGCTTGAGTCAGTTCTTCTGCTGACAGACGCACTAGTTCAATATTCTCAATTTGATTGTCGGCCAAGTTGGCCAGTGCAGCATTGACCGAGCTTTTACTGATCTCAGTGGCCAATACTTTACGCACTCGAGTGGAGAGTGGCAGAGTAAAATTACCGTTACCGCAATACAGCTCTAGCAAGTCATCATTTTGCTCGCCAAGCGTGTCATAGGCCCAGTTGAGCATCTGCACATTCATCGCGCCATTGGGTTGGGTAAAGGCACCTTCAGGCTGGCGATAGCTGAATACACGACCCGCCACCTCAAGTTTTTCTACCACATAATCACGACCAATCACTGTGCGCTTGCCCCGTGAGCGGCCAACAATACTGGCATTTAAATCTTGGCTTAATTGCTCAGCTGCAGTGTGCCATGCTTCATCCAGTGGGCGGTGATAGCACAGAGTAATTAGCGCTTCACCGGATAAGGTGGTTAAAAATTCTACTTGAAACAAGCGATCTGACAGGGCTTCATTGTTATCCCAAGCTGCTTTTAAACGCGGCATGAGGGTATTAATCAGTTGGCTAGCAATGGGGAAGTTATCAATAAGAATAGGAGTGCGCTTGTCGCCTGGAGTCATCATGGCATAGTGACGTTGACCATCTTCACGCCAGAGACGAAATTCAGCTCGGAGGCGAAAATTTTGCTCAGCGGATCTGAAGACTTGCAATTTTGGTGCGTTAAATTCGCAAAGCAAGTGTTCTAAGCGGGCTTGCTTAGCATTCAGTTGTGCTAAGTAAGCGGCAGGAGAGAAATCAGAATTTAGCATTAGGCAAAGAAACCCAGTTTGATAATAAAGAGTATGGATAACACCCACATCGCGCTATTGAGGTCTTTCCAACGGCCGCTGAGCAGCTTAATAGCAGTCCAGGTGATAAAACCAAAAGCAATACCATTGGCAATGGAAAAGGTCAGAGGCATGGCTAATGCAGCGACAACGACGGGCGCTGCTACAGTCAAGTCATCCCAATCAATTTTGGCTAAGCCGCTGGTCATTAATACAGCAACAAAGAACAGCGCTGGTGCTGTGGCATAGGCGGGTACAGCCGACGCCAGTGGTGCAAAGAATAAGCTCAGTAAGAAAAGCACTGCGACTGTGCAAGCGGTCAACCCTGTGCGGCCACCGGCGGCAATACCTGCAGCAGACTCGACAAAGCTCGTTGTTGTGGATGTTCCCATGCAAGCACCAGCCATCGTGGAGGTGCTGTCTGCAAGTAGTGCGCGGCCAAGGCGCGGCATTTTACCGTCCTTATCTACCAAGTTAGCGCGTTGGGCGACGCCAATTAAAGTGCCTGAAGTGTCAAACAAGTCCACAAATAAGAAAGCAAAAATGACACTGATTAAGCCCACATCAAAGGCGCCGGCAATATCCAACTTTAATAGGGTGGGCACCATGCTTGGCGGCATACTGATAACACCATTTAAGGCAGAAAAGCCCATAGCTATGGAGAAGCCAGTGATCAATAAGATGCCAATCATTACTGCACCGGTAATTTTACGATAGGCTAAAGCCACAATAAGAATAAACCCAAGCGTGGCAAAAATAGGGCCAGGTTGGGCTAGATTTCCTAAGGTGACCAAAGTGTCTGGGTTGCCCACGACAATTCCTGCATTTTTAAGGGCAATCAGTGCCAAGAATAAGCCAATCCCCGCGCTAATGGCAGAGCGTAAGGGCATGGGAATGCTGTTAATAATCCATTCGCGGATTTTGAAAATCGACATCGCGAAAAACAAAAAACCGGAAATAAAAACTGCACCTAAAGCCACCTCCCATGAATAACCCATGGTGCCCACGACAGTGTACGTAAAGAAGGCGTTCAGACCCATGCCTGGAGCGAGGGCAATGGGGTAGTTGGCTATCACTCCCATAATGACTGAACCAATAGCGCCGGCTAAACAGGTGGCGACAAACACAGCACCGTGATCCATACCAATTTCTGCTAGCATATTTGGGTTGACAAAGAAGATGTAAGCCATGGTGAGGAATGTGGTGATACCTGCCATGACTTCGGTGCGGAAGTTGGTGTTGTTGGCTTCTAATTGGAAGAGTCTTTCCAGCATGGAGTTGGCTGCCTGCAAAAGCCGAGATAATAACAGTCTGTGTAGTAAAATGCAGGCACTATCCTCTCTTATATGCGTTTGGGTTTGTGCTTATTGCATGCGGTAAGCACAATCTTTTGTATGATTTTGACTGTAGTTAGAGTGACCTTTTATGCATCCGACATCTGCACGTTCTTATAAAACATTAGTACAGCTGACTGATAGTCATTTGTTTGCTGATTTAAATGGAGGTATGTCAGGGGTAAATACTCAGGACAGTTTGAAGCAGGTGATTGATCAAGTGCGTGTTGAGCAAGACACAATAGATTTGCTGTTATGTACAGGGGATATCTCCCAAGATGGTTCGCCTGCCTCTTATATCCGCTTTGCCGAAATGGTCAGTACTTTGAATGCCCCCATGCGCTGGTTAGCTGGTAACCATGATGAGGGGGTTGTTTTGCAGCAGGTTTGTGCAGACAAAGATTGGTTGCATTCGGTATATGATTTAGAGTATTGGCGTATTGTGGTTTTAGATTCTTCAATACCTGAGCAAGTACATGGTTTTTTAGCTGAGGAGCAGCTTAAAGCTCTCGATCAGGCTTTAGCCACTGCAGGAAGTAGGTATGTGCTTATTGCCGTGCACCACCATCCGCTGCCTGTGGGGAGTGCTTGGATGGATAAGATAGGTTTGCATAATGCCGAACAATTACTTGAGAGAATCGCGCTTTATGACAATGTTCGGGCAGTCTTATGTGGGCATGTGCATCAAACCTTTGATCAGGAAGCGAATGGGGTGCGTTGGTTAGGAACGCCTTCAACCTGTATTCAGTTTGCTCCGGGTAGCGCTGAGTTTGCCCTTGATGAACAAATGCCCGGTTATCGTTGGCTGCACTTATATGATGAGGGTCAACTGGATACGGGAGTGTCGCGTGTGCTCGATTTAAATGTCAACTGTTCAGGTGATTAATTTGTTAGCGTTGTTTGGTTAGTTTAACAACTTAGCCTTGACGGTAATACAAGCACAGATTGAATTTTATTACGTTATTTTATTGGCGCTTGTTGATTTTCTGCGGTGCAATCTATGTGGGTAATGTAAGACGCTTAAAATTTGGTTAAAACCCTAATGGCTAAATCAATGCGAGCTACTGGCTGAGATCAAAGAATAGCGATGCTGGACTGGTAAGAGTGCTCCGAGAGGATTGTCCTTAAGGACGTTAATACCATCAATATCGTCTAAACTGGCTCGAACAGTGACAGTCTACTATCGAATTGAGGCCGTAAGGTGTTCGTAGTGCTTGAGGTAAGTGAGTTGGTATGTAGTTGGTATGTAGTTGGTATGGTGTTGCCCTCGACCGTGATATAAATGCGGTTTAGAGTATCCTCGCGGTTAAGTATGGCCGCCCTGTCAGAGTCTTCGTCCTTTAGTGAAGGGAGGCTAATAAGCGTAGAGTTGTATGTGCAAACGTCCGAGTATTGTTTATATCCATGGTTTTAATAGTTCACCGGCCTCTTTCAAAGCACAGCAAGTGCGCAAGGCTTGGCAGCAATTAGAGTTGCCTGAAGAAGATTTACAAGTACCAGCGCTTCATCATCATCCACATCGTGCTATCGCGCAGTTGCAAGAGATAATTGAAAGTTTAGGGCAGCCAGTATTAGTAGGAAGTTCGCTAGGTGGTTATTACGCAACTTACCTTGCTCAACGCTACCTATTAAAAGCTTTGCTAATTAATCCGGCGGTACGTCCGCATCGATTATTCGACAACTTTGCTACAGAGCAAGTCAATCTTTACACCGGAGAGCAGTGGTTACTGACTGAATCGCACTTACATGGACTGGCAGCGCTAGAAGTTCCGTCACCGTGTGATCCGCAGCGTTTCAGCGTTTGGTTACAAACAGGCGATGAAACGCTAGACTACTGGTTGGCTGAACAGTACTATTGCAACTGCTCTGTTAATGTGCAGCAGGGCGGGTTCCATGGTTTTGAAAATTTTATTGAGCATTTGCCTGCATTATTCAGCTATGCAGGTGTGACGCCTTCAGTATTGCAAAAACTCGATCTTTCTGCTTTTGAGTAATTCTATTATCTATGACTAATACGACTTATACCGCTGACGCTATTGAGGTTTTATCTGGGCTAGATCCTGTGCGTAAACGCCCAGGTATGTACACCGATACGACGCGTCCCAATCACCTGGCCCAAGAAGTCATTGATAACAGTGTGGATGAGGCGCTTGCTGGTCACGCGAGCAACCTGCAAGTTATTTTACATATAGATCAATCATTAGAAGTGATTGATGATGGCCGCGGTATGCCGGTGGATATTCATCCTGAAGAAGGTATTCCTGGTGTTGAGTTGATTTTTACTCGATTGCATGCTGGTGGTAAGTTTTCCAATAAAAACTATGAGTTTTCTGGAGGGTTGCACGGAGTAGGTATTTCTGTTGTGAACGCTTTGTCCACCGCTTTAGAGGTACGAGTGCGGCGTGATGGTGAAGAAAGTCAGATGACCTTCCGTGATGGTTTTAAAGCCTCTGACTTGGAAGTGATAGGAACAGTCGGGCGTCGTAACACGGGTACCAGTATCCGTTTTTGGCCGGATTCACAGTATTTTGATACTGCTAAGTTCTCGGTCGGTCGACTCAAACATATTTTAAAAGCCAAAGCGGTATTATGCCCTGGTTTGACAGTTAAATTCGAAGATAAGAATACTAAAGAACTGGTCACCTGGTTTTATGAAGACGGTTTACGTTCCTATTTGACTGATGCTGTTGCTGACTTTATCAGCCTACCAGAAGAACCTTTTTGTGGTGAGTTTGCTGGGGACCATGAGCGCGTAGACTGGGCTGTATTGTGGTTGCCTGAAGGCGGTGAGCTGGTTCAAGAAAGCTATGTGAACTTGATCCCAACCTCGCAAGGGGGAACCCACGTCAATGGTTTTCGTCAAGGCTTATTGGATGCGTTGCGTGAGTTTTGTGAGTTCCGCAACTTGCTACCTCGCGGCGTTAAATTAGCGCCGGAAGATATTTGGGAGCGTATCAGTTTTGTTTTGTCCATGAAGATGCAAGAACCACAGTTTTCAGGACAAACTAAGGAACGTTTATCTTCTCGTACTGCGGCTGGTTTTGTCTCAGGTGTGGTTAAAGATGCTTTTAGCTTGTGGCTTAATGCAAATTCTGAGTTAGGTTTACAGTTAGCCGAGCTGGCCATTAGTCATGCAGGTCGTCGTTTAAAAGCAGGTCGTCGGGTTGAGCGTAAGCGTATTACCCAAGGGCCGGCACTGCCCGGTAAATTAGCTGATTGTGCTGGGCAGGATCCAACGCGCGGTGAGTTATTCTTGGTCGAAGGGGATTCGGCTGGAGGCAGTGCGAAACAAGCTCGGGATAAGGAGTTTCAAGCCATCATGCCGTTGCGCGGTAAGATCCTTAACACGTGGGAAGTTGATGGTAGTGTTGTGCTTGGCTCGCAAGAGGTGCATGACATCGCAGTGGCAATGGGAGTGGATCCTGGCTCCCCTGATATCAGTCAATTACGTTACGGAAAAATTTGCATTTTGGCGGATGCTGACTCCGATGGATTGCACATTGCTACCTTGCTTTGTGCTTTATTTATGCGTCACTTTAAACCTTTGGTTGAGGCAGGGCATATCTATGTTGCTATGCCACCTTTATATCGCGTGGATATCGGTAAAGAAGTTCATTACGCCTTAGATGACGATGAGTTGGAAAGTATTCTTGCACGGGTTCAAACTGAGAAAAAACGTGGAAAACCACAAGTGACTCGCTTTAAAGGGTTGGGTGAGATGAATCCATTGCAGCTGCGTGAGACCACGATGGATCCCAATACTCGACGTTTAGTGCAATTAACTTTAGACGATTTTTCCGGCACTCAAGAAATGATGGATATGTTGTTGGCGAAAAAGCGTGCCAGTGACCGTAAAGCTTGGCTGGAAAGTAAAGGTGATCTGGCTGAGGTGCAGGTGTAATGCATCCCTTCTTGCTCGCTCATATTAATCTTTCTGCAAACTTATTTAATAGAGGCTGTGCATGACGCAACCCACTGATTTAAGCCTTGAGGGTGTCGAGCGCCGCTCAATGGCCGAATTTACCGAACAAGCTTATTTAAATTACTCCATGTACGTAATTATGGACCGAGCTTTACCGCACATTGGTGACGGCCTGAAACCGGTGCAGCGTCGTATTATTTATGCCATGAGTGAGTTGGGTTTGGACGCTGACTCCAAACATAAAAAGTCGGCCCGTACGGTAGGGGATGTACTGGGTAAGTTTCATCCCCATGGTGATAGTGCTTGTTATGAGGCCATGGTTCTGATGGCTCAACCTTTTAGTTATCGTTACCCTTTGGTCGATGGGCAAGGTAACTGGGGGGCACCGGATGATCCCAAGTCTTTTGCTGCTATGCGTTACACCGAAGCACGTTTGGCGCGTTATTCAGAAGTCTTACTAACTGAGCTAGGGCAAGGAACTGTAGATTGGATTCCTAACTTTGATGGCACTATGAATGAGCCGGCAGTCCTCCCTGCACGTTTACCTAACTTATTATTGAATGGTACCACTGGTATTGCGGTCGGGATGGCCACCGATGTGCCACCACATAACTTACGTGAAGTGGCGGCTGCCTGCGTGCAGTTGTTGGATAAGCCTAAGTCGACCTTAGAGGACTTGTGCGAGCATATTCAGGGGCCTGACTATCCAACGGATGCGGAAATTATTACTTCGCGTGAGGATATCCAAAAAATTTATGCCACAGGGCGTGGCTCAGTACGAATGCGTGCGGTTTACCATATTGATGATGGTGATGTGGTGATTACAGCTTTGCCGCATCAAGTTTCTGGGGCAAAGGTGATCGAGCAGATTGCCGCGCAAATGCAGGCGAAGAAACTGCCAATGGTTGCGGATTTACGGGATGAGTCTGACCATGAAAACCCCTGTCGTATTGTTGTGATTCCACGTTCTAATCGAGTTTCTACGAAAGAGTTGATGCAACATTTATTTGCGACAACAGACTTGGAGTCCAGTTATCGCGTTAACACTAACGTGATTGGTTTAGATGGCCGTCCACAGGTGAAAGATTTACGTAGCTTATTAGTCGAGTGGTTGGTGTTTCGTGTGGATACTGTTCGCAAACGGCTGCAGTTCCGCTTGGATCGAGTTGAGCGACGCTTGCACCTATTGGAAGGTTTGTTAGTTGCTTTTTTAAACTTGGATGAAGTGATTGAAATAATCCGAAGTGAAGATCACCCTAAAATGGTATTGATAGACCGTTTTGGTATCAGTGAAATTCAGGCTGATTACATTCTTGATACACGCTTGCGTCAGTTGGCACGCTTAGAAGAAATGAAAATTCGCGGTGAACAAGATGAGTTGGCTAAAGAGCAGGCAGAATTACAAGCCTTACTAGGGAGCGAAGCAAAACTGAAGCGCCTCGTACGTAAAGAGTTGATTGCTGATGCTAAAGTTTATGGTGATGATCGCCGTTCACCTTTGGTTGAGCGTAGCGAGGCGCGTGCTTTATCTGAAACAGACTTGGTGCCGGCTGAACCTGTGACTGTGGTGATGTCGGAACAGGGGTGGGTGCGTAGTGCGAAGGGACATGATATTGATCCTGCTAGCTTGTCTTATAAGGCGGGTGATGGCTTTAAGCAGGCCGCTCGCGGTCGCTCCAACCAGTTTGCAGTATTTTTAGATAGCACGGGACGCAGTTACTCATTAATGGCTCACACATTGCCTGCTGCACGTGGCCAAGGTGAGCCTTTGTCAGGGCGTTTGACCCCACCGGCTGGCGCAGTGTTTGAGAGCGTGGTAATGCCGACGGATGAGCAATTGATGGTCATGGCGTCTGATGCAGGTTATGGTTTTGTCGTAAAAGGTGAAGACATGCAGGCGAAGAATCGTGCTGGGAAGTCTTTAATTACCTTGCCAAAAGCAGCGCGTGTATTAACTCCTAAGCCTGTGAATGATTTTGAGAAGGATTGGTTTGCAGTAGTCAGCAATGAAGGTCGTTTATTGGTTTTTAAAGTATCTGATTTACCGACGCTCAGTCGCGGTAAAGGTAATAAGTTAATTGGTATTCCTACTGATCGAGCGGCAAAACGTGAAGAGTGGGTTGTAGATTTCGCTGTACTCTCGGAGCAGTCAGTCTTGGTATTGCAAGCAGGTAAGCGTACTCTATCGTTAAAGTTTAGTGACCTTGAGCATTATCAAGGTGAGCGTGGGCGCCGTGGTAATAAGTTACCACGTGGTTTTCAGCGCGTTGATGGATTACGCGTGGAGTCTTGATCGGCGGCAAGAGCCATCTGTTGTATGAAAACTCAAACGCAGGCATGCAGCAGTAAAAGGGTAATCAGATGAGCAAACTAGCAGTGCTAGATTGGGATCACAGTGGTGAGCAGCCGGTTTTGCAGGTCAGTGGACATTGGACCTTAGAACAGCGCAAGCCTGAGCTGGTGGATGTATGGCGCAGAGGGGGACGCTTACCTGAACAGGTAGGTGTGCAGATTGCTGTAGAGGCGTGGGACAGCAGCTTGTTGGCTTTATTGCGGCGCTTACAGCGCTTAGCAGGCGAGCACAAAGTCACTTTGGATATGCAGGGGTTGCCTGATGGGGTTGAGCGTTTATTGGAAATGGCTGCTACTCCATCAACACAAGCTCAAGCGGCTGATAATCCTGAGTACGGTTGGGTATCACGGATTAGGTTGCATACCATAAGTGTTGGCCGTGCCGTAGCGCGTGCATGCACTTTTGTTGGGGAAGTGGTCCAAGCACTCGGGCGTCTCATGGTTGGTAAAGCACGCATGCGCATGATTGATTTTTGGATGGCTTTACAACAGTGCGGCCCAGGGGCTCTACCTATTGTTGCTTTGATTGCTATTTTAATTGGTTTGATTTTAGCTTTCGTGGGAGCCGTGCAATTAGAGGCCTTTGGTGCTCAGTTGTATATTGCCAACATGGTATCCATTGGGATGACTCGAGAAATGGGTGCGTTAATGACTGCAGTGATTATGGCTGGGCGTACCGGTGCTGCCTATGCAGCAGAAATTGGTAGTATGCAGGCCAACGAGGAAATTGATGCACTTAAAACCTTCGGCTTCCCACCTTTAGAGTTTTTGATTTTACCACGCTTGCTAGCGCTGCTTGTGAGCATGCCGATCCTTACTGTTTTTGCTGATTTTTTAGGTATCTTTGGTGGTTTTGTCATTGGTTCGGGGTTATTTGATATTTCTGCAGCGCAATACATTAACCAAAGCTTAGAAATGTTAACCCTGACGGATTTTTTGATTGGCCTGTTTAAAAGTTTGGTCTTTGCTGTACTGATTGGGTTGATTGGCTGTTATTACGGTCTGTCTTGTGGCCGTAATGCACAAGCTGTTGGTCAGGCAACTACTAATGCCGTGGTGAGCATTATTGTTGCGTTAGTGGTTAGTGATGCCTTGATTACCCTTATTTGCACGCAGCTGGGGATCTAAGCATGAGTGACGCGATATTAGTGGCTGAAAACCTCAGTGCAGGTTATGGCTCATTAGTGATTCAGCGAGACTTAAATTTCACTATTAAAAAAGGTGAGATTTTTGTCATTATGGGCGGCAGTGGCTGTGGGAAAAGCACTTTGTTGCGACATCTGATTGGTCTACAGGCGCCTTTGGCCGGCAAAGTATATTTTCACGGCAATGACTTTTGGGCGCATGATGCAGATAGTCGTGCCAACTTGCAGCAACATTTTGGGGTTTTATATCAAAATGGTGCTTTGTGGGGGGGGATGACGATTCGCGAGAATATTTGCTTACCCTTAAGTACTTGGCGTCCAGAACTCAGTAAGGCAGATCTGCATGAGTTGGCAGCTATTAAGTTAGCTTTTGTCGGTTTAGCGGGTTGTGATGATTTGTATCCAGCTGAACTTTCAGGTGGTATGCGTAAACGCGCCGCACTAGCTCGTGCTTTGGCTTTGGATCCGCAAGTGCTATTTTTTGATGAGCCTTCAGCAGGGTTGGATCCATTGAGCTCAATGGCGCTAGATGAACTGATTTTACAACTGCGTGATAGCTTAGGGTCGAGTATTGTTCTTGTTACGCACGAACTGCCAAGCATTTACGCGGTAGCTGATACCTGTTTATTCTTAGACAATAAAACCCGCACACAAATTGCTTTAGGCTCATTGGATGAAATATTAAAGCACGGACCAGAGACAGTGCAGCGTTTTTTACGGCGCGGTCAAGGCGCAACACAAGAGGTGAAAAATGACTGAATCGCGCAAGCCTTTTTTTATAGGTGTATTTTTATTGGGTGGCGTGGCGTTGTTAGCGGCCGGCTTATTATTGCTCAGTCGCGATAGCTTGTTAGCTAAGCCTGTTGAGTATGTCGTGTATTTTACTGGGGCTTTAGACGGCTTGGATGTAGGGGCGGATGTCACTTATCGTGGCGTTAAAGTAGGTAATGTTCGACAGATCGAATTATCTTACGATCGCAGCATCAATGATGTGGTGATGCCTGTCACTATTCGCATCAGCGCTGATAGCGGCCGTAGTGCAGAGGGAGGGTTCGATCGTGTGGTTGATCGTTTAATTGAGCGTGGCTTACGCGCGCAGTTGCAAACCCCGAGTCTATTAACAGGCAAAGCCATAGTTGCGTTGGATTTTTTTCCGGGCCAGGAAGGTTATATTCGTGACCCGCATGTGATTGAATTGCCGGCTATACCTACAGTGCCATCGCGTATTGATCAGGCTGCAGATGTGCTGCGTGAGTTGGTCAGTGGGTTAAAAGAAATCCCTATGAAGGAAACGTTAGAAGCTGCAAATAAAACGTTGTTAGCTTTTGAGCGTTTAGCTTCTGCACCGGAGACGCAAGCCGCGATTGAAAGCCTCAGTGTTACTTTAAATAACTTTGAACAAATCAGTCAGCAATTAAATACACGTTTGCCAACCATGTTGGATGATGTGGAAAGTGGTAGCTCTGCACTGAAAGAGGCGCTTGCTGATGTGCGTCATGCTGCACAAAATGCACGAGATGCCCTGCAAGAGATGGAGACAATGGTCAGTGACAGCCGTCGCAGTATTGGTCCAGAGTCAGAGTTACAATATGAATTGTTACAGTCTTTACAAAATCTAGGCCAAGCCAGTAAAGCTTTGCAACGTACTGCGGAAAGTATTGAGCAACAGCCGCAATCGATAATCTTTGGCAAGAAACGGTGAATGAATGAATTATTTAAAACGCTTGCCGCTGGCGATGACAGTACTCGGGGCATTAACACTAGGTACGGTTGGTTGTAGTGTTGCGCCACCGGCCCAGCTGTATCAATTACAACAGCCGGTAATGGAAAAGGTAAATTTAAATAGCAGTGCGACTGTCCTGCTAGGACCTTTAAATATTGCTGATTACTTGCAACGTGAAAGCCTTTTACAACGTAATACTGACGGCAGTTTGATCATTAGTACAGAGGCTCGCTGGGCAGGGAATTTAGAAGATGAAATTGGTCATTTTTTATTGCGTCAAATTTCGGCCGAGTTGGGTACCAGTCGTATTTCTTTATACCCTGACCGTATAGGGATGAAGGCGCAGGCACAGGTGGTGCTTAGTATTAGTCGTTTAGATTCTGGGGTTGAACAGCCCGCAGTACTTGAAGCACAGTGGCGCGTGTTAGATGGTGAGGGAGTATTGCGTAAGAGTCAGTTAACGAGCTTAGAGCAGTCGCACAATGGTAGCGTAGGTGATCAAGTACGTGCGCAAAGTGAATTGCTAGCACAGCTCTCGAAGCAGCTCGGGCAAGCACTGCAAGAAACGGTGCCCAATCAGCCAAGTAAGCGGCAGGCTCGTAATAAAGTGAGCACTATCAGTGAAAACGAAGCACAAGTACAACCTGAGCAGGAAAGCATAAAAATGCCTAAAGTGGAGTTTGAATTTGAGCGTGAACCTGAAGTGTATCGCTTTTAAGAAGTTACAGAGTCAGTGTTGTTTATGCAACCAGTGAATAAGTGCTTATGGTCTTTACGGTATGCGTAAGCACCGGTGTATATACAGTATGGTTAAACAACCAAAATATTAAAGATTCGAGTACGAGATAGGTATTATCAAAATCGCGTAAGACTTCGTACTTTTAGTCTGAGGCTGGATAGTGAGGGTTGCTTCTGCAACCCTACTGGGGTTTTGTCTGCTGCTCAATGTATTGCCGGATCACTGCAATAGGCGCTCCGCCTACGCTGCTAGCATAGTAACTCGGACTCCATAATGCATTTTTCATGTATGCAGACTTAACCCACTCAGGATGCATTTGTTTAAGTCGGCGGCTTGATACGCCTTTCAAGCTATTTACTAAGCGTGATAAGAAACCTTGGGAGGAAAGTTTACCAGAAGGTGTACGTGGTCAGCTTCGCCATTAAATTCAACCAATTCTGACTCAAAGCTCACGCACACACCGTTAAAAATACTTTCAAGCGATTTTAGGTGTTGACTGCTGAGCACAGTTTCTTCGTCTGGAACTTTGTTAATGAATTAAGTCAACGCTCGATTAAAGAGCGTGGTGTGTTTTTGGCTGCTTTTGATATGCCCCCTTACACTAAGGGCGCGGGTAAAGAGCTGGGCTTGCACAGTCAGACCTTACAGTGCATTGCAGGTGAGTATGTCACACGCCGCAAGCAGTTTAAGAAGGTGCGGCTGAACTGGCGCAAATCAGGCGGTGTATGCCGCTCACTGGGCTGGATACCCGTCAATACAGGTGCAGCTCAATGGAAAAACGGACAGGTCTACCACAACGGCCACTATTTTAAGGTCTGGGATAGCTACGGTTTGAGCCAATATAAACTCCGCTCGGCCAGTTTCAATGAAGATGCCCGTGGCCGCTGGTGCTTCAATGTAGTGGTGGATGTGCAGACTGAGATACCCGCCGGCCAAGACCGCATCGGTATTGACCTTGGCTTAACTGATATAGCCACCTGCTCGGATGGCACCAAGCTAGAAGCGGGCCGCTTCTATCGTGGCCTTGAGGAAAAGCTGGCCATAGCACAACGAGCCAGAAATAAAACCCAAGTCAAAACCATTCATGCGAAAATCGCTAACCGTAGAAAAGATGCCCTGCACAAGTTCAGCCGCACGCTGGTCAACTATTGCGGTGAAATCTATGTGGGCAACGTCAGTAGTTTAAAGCTCGTTAAAACCACAATGGCCAAGTCAGTGTTGGATGCTGGTTGGGGTCAATTAAAAACAATGCTGGACTATAAATGCGCTCACGCAGGCATTGTTTTTAAGTAAATTGACGAGGCATACACCACCCAAACCTGTTCGAGTTGCGGCAGCTTGCCCGAGTCGAGGCCGAAAGGTATCGCAGGACTTGGAATAAGAGAATGGACGTGCAGTGGGTGTGGTGTCACCCATGATCGCGATATCAACGCGGCACGTAACATTCTCGCGGCCGGGCATGGTCGTCTAGCAGTAGGAATCCCCGCCCTTTAGGTCGAGGAGGATGGAAGGATGTCAATCCCGTATTTGTAAGCGGTGTAACTGCGTTTCCAGTTGGGTTGGATAAGGCTCTAGCAAAGTTTCGAGGCAACTGGTTTTTGCAGGATTGGCAATAGAGCGAATACGAGCACTGTTTGTCAGAGTGGCATTGTTTGCCAAACTGTTACTTAACAGTAATAAGTTGCGGCTATATTGACTTAAGGTGAGGGCTGTTTGCGCGCTTTCACTCAGTAATAGTTCGCCCAGAGTAGCGTCTTTAGCCACAGAACCCTCACTTAAACCCAACTGAACTTGCACGTTGATATCCGTATCAGTGATATCCAACTGTAAGTGGTGCGCAAAAGCCCGCAGAAGTTCACCACAGCACAGTGCATTGAGTGGGTAGTCAGGCAAGTTTGCGTTAAACGTGATAATGCTGCGACCGTCTGCTAAAGGGTGCAGTTGGCCGTCATATAAATGAGCAGCCTGTTCAACGGCATAGCGGTACTTTTTAAGGAGTCCCGTTAGGCGTTCAGGTGGTAACTGACGTAATTGCTCCATATTGCCAAGCTCTACCGCTAAAATTGCGCTATGAGGGCTGTATACCAGTTTTTTGACTGGCGTTGTATTTGGTGGTGAAACTTGAGAGTGACCGGGTAAAGGCTGTTCGCTGACTTGCTTTACAGGGTTTGTGGTGGTTGTTACGGGCTGCTCTTCCGGTTGCGGGTTGCTCATTGACTCGACTGCAACTGCGTCCAGATCCGTATTTTGTGTGTCAGCAAGAAAGTATTTATTTAGTTGGCGCGCAAGTAGGCCAATTTCATCTGTGTGCTGGATATAGGGTGCGGGAGGCGCTGGGTTGATCAGCCAGTTGCTTAAGCTCTTGAGTGGCAGGGCAACAGAACGGCCGAGATGTATGGATAAAAAAAGTGCCAGTAAAAAGAGCGTGATACTTACGATGGCCATGGACTGCATACTAAACAGCATGGGTTCTTGCAGTTGACGCATATCAATTTGTAAATGCAAGGAGCCTGTTGTTTGGTTCTCTTTAAACAGTTGCTTGGAATACAGTCCCGAGTTGTTTCCCTTGGTTTTAGGGCGCTGACCAGCTTCGGCTAAAATACGGTTATCTTTTCCATGCAGGGCTGCATAGCTGACATAAGGGTTATTAACTAGCTCTCGTAAAAGGACAGCAACGCTTAGGGTGTCCTCTGCGGCTAAGGCATCTTCTGCTGCGGTGTGGGTGTGCTGTAATAAGCTTTGACCTAAGGCATCGGCTTGTTGCTCGGCGGACCAGTGCAGTTGTGTGTGCATTAACCAAGCGAAAGCTGCGAGACAGGCGATAATAATTAATGAGTTATAACCTGCGATACGCGAAGTAATGCTGGCGCGCTGTGGATGTACAGACTCTGGAGGCATAGACAAGAAATTCCAAGTAAATAACGGTATAAGCGTCAACAGTTTGCTAGCAAAACTCTTGTTAGCAGCATAAGAAAGGTAAAGTATAGCGAGCATAATGCATAGAACAAGCAAAAGGACTGCCCGTTATGCGATTAAATGGCTAGAATGACTCTTTTTTATCTGCGGAGAAAGCACCGTGCGCGAAATTGTCCTGATTAACATCACAGGTGAAGACCGTCCGGGGTTAACTGCCGCCATTATGGGCGTGCTATCGCACAGTGGTGTGAATATTTTGGATATCGGTCAGGCCGTTATTCATAACACCCTGTCTTTTGGTATTTTGGTTGAGATCCCGAGCAATGAGCATGCGTCTGCTGTGCTCAAGGAAGTCCTTTTTACTGGTTATAAACTGGATCAGCAAGTGCGCTTTACGCCAGTCTCAGAAGAGGATTATCAGCAGTGGGTCGCTGGGCAGGGCAAACCCCGTTACATTGTCACATTGCTCACACGTCAGGTGACGGCTGAGCAGTTACAGCGTGTCAGTGCTATTACGGCAGAGTATGGTTTAAACATTGATCATATTGATCGCTTATCTGGGCGCATGTCTTTAGATATGCCTGAGAATCAAGGTAAAGGCTGTATTGAATTTTCTGTGCGTGGCGAACCGGCTGATGCTGCGGCTTTACGTGCAGAGTTCTTAAGTGTGGCTCAAGAACTGAATGTAGATATTGCTTTTCAACGTGACACTGTTTTTCGTCGTAATCGTCGTTTAGCGGTGTTTGATATGGACTCAACCTTGATTGAGGCAGAAGTCATTGATGAACTCGCTAAAGCCGCAGGCGTGGGTGAGCAAGTTGCAGCGATTACTGAACGAGCTATGCAGGGTGAGCTGGACTTTAAGGCTAGTTTTAAAGAACGTTTAGCCTTATTAGAAGGTTTATCTGAGGATGTATTGCAAGAGATTGCGGACTCCCTGCGTCTGACCGAAGGTGCTGAGATGTTATTTGCTGAACTGAAGCGCTTAGGTTATAAAACGGCAATTTTATCAGGTGGCTTTACCTACTTTGCTAAGCAGCTGCAAAAGCGCTTAGGTATTGATTATGTCTATGCCAATGAGCTGGAGATCGTAGACGGTAAGTTAACGGGGCGTGCGATTGAGCCCATTGTCGACGCACAGCGTAAAGCTGATTTGTTGGTAGAGCTTACAGAACAAGAAGGCTTGCGCTTGGAGCAAACCATTGCCGTGGGAGATGGTGCAAATGATTTACCTATGCTAGCACTTGCTGGTTTAGGTGTGGCTTTCCGTGCTAAGCCTATGGTTAAAAAGTCTGCTCGCCAAGCGATTTCAACTTTAGGCTTGGATGGTATTTTGTATCTGCTTGGTTATCGTGATCGTGAAGGCGCTGAGGAGTAGCCAATTTAATTATAGAGTAATGACTGTGCAGCGACTGATTGAGCTGCACAGTCATTTTAAGCTCACTTAAGAGAGTGAGCTTAAAGCTTCACGGCTGAAAGGTAAAAGTTCCGTTAAGCGGTTTTCGCGGACTTTTACGCACCATTCTGGGTCCTGTAATAAGGCGCGGCCAACGGCCACCAAATCAAACTCATTTGTTGCAAGACGAGCAAGCAAGCCCTCTAGGTTGGAAGGTTGTGCCACTTCTTTGGTGCCCGCTAAGAAACTAGTGAATTCGCTGCCATCTAAGCCGACACTGCCTACGGTGATGGTGGGTTTTCCTGTTAGTTGCTTAGTCCAGCCAGCTAGGTTGAGGTCTGAGCCTTCAAATTCTGGTTCCCAAAAGCGACGAGTTGAACAGTGGAAAATATCAACGCCAGCGTTAACTAAGGGTTGTAAAAAAGTTTTGAGTTCATCCGGCGTGTGCGCTAGGCGAGCGTTATAGTCTTGTTGCTTCCATTGTGAAAAACGGAAAACAATTGGAAAGTTAGGGCCAACAGCGGCACGTACTGCCTGTACAATTTCCACTGCAAAGCGGCTGCGGTTAGTCATGCTGCCGCCATATTGATCGGATCTTTGGTTGGTGCCGTCCCAGAAAAACTGGTCAATTAGGTAACCGTGGGCGCCATGGATCTCTACACCGTCCATCCCAATGGCCTGCGCATCTTGAGCTGCTTGGGCAAAGGCCACAATTACGGCATCAATATCCGCTTGAGTCATGCCGTGTACAATTTTTTTACCTTCCTTGCTTTGTTCCATTGGACCATAGCCAGGAACACTTGGATCAGGTTCAGTACCTAGGCGGCGAACATTACCCACATGCCACAATTGTGGCATGATTTTTCCTCTTTCGTTATGTACCGCTTGCACTACTTTTTTCCATCCGGCCAAGGCATCTTCTCCATAAAAACGTGGTACCTGTGGATAACCATTCGCTGCGCAATGATTGATCGTTGTGCCTTCAGTAATGATTAAGCCGACTCCTGCAGCTGCGCGCTTACGGTAATACTCCATGACTTGCTCGGTAGGAATTCCGTTCGGTGAAAAGTTGCGGGTCATAGGCGCCATCACAATGCGAGAAGGAAGTGAGAGTGTGCCGAGTTGACAAGGTTGAAAGAGTAATTGAGGGTCGTTCATAGTTCACCACCTGGGAAATAGGCTAACAAATGTGATCGATATAATTGACTTTAGTCACAAATAGACTTGTATGAATAGGAAGGTATCAGATTGTGGTAAGGAAATGCTAGAACATTCAGAGAGGCTATAGGGGTAGGTTCTACCTATATATCAAATTGTGTCTGTGTGATTGACATCCTCCCCACCCTAAAGGACGGGGAGGATGTCAATAAGCTGTATATAACGTCAGTGTCGGCTTGTGCTGCAAAGGTTGTAGCCGTCTGTTAAGAGGCTGCTTGCGTGGCCCGTGCTATCCATCCTCGCACTCAAAGTACGAGGCTTGCCGCGATTTTGGTAAGCAAAATGATTCCTGAAGTTTTAACCAGTTTTTGGATAAAAATGATAAAACATTAATTTTTGACGAGTCAGTCATCAATCAATACGTTAAGATGTTTAGTTTTGCACGGCCTATTCAAGAATCAGGCTTACACTTTAAATGACGAAGGTTGAACCATGTCAGAACAACAAAACCAACATCTGCCATCCTATTTAGACCCTGATAATCCAGGCCCATGGGGGGTTTTTCTTGAGCAAGTGGATCGAGTTACGCCTTATTTAGGGGCGTTACGCGAGTGGGTTGATACCTTAAAGCACCCAGAACGGAGCTTGATTGTTGACATCCCTGTGCGTATGGATGATGGCAGTATTGCGCACTTTGAAGGTTATCGTGTGCAACACAGCTTGAGCCGTGGACCAGGTAAAGGCGGTGTGCGATATCACCAAGATGTCACCTTATCTGAAGTCATGGCGTTATCGGCTTGGATGTCAGTGAAGACAGCGGTCGTTGGATTGCCATTTGGTGGCGGTAAAGGTGGAGTGCGTGTCGATCCGCGTCAACACTCCGCGGCTGAAATGGAACGCATTACGCGCCGTTATATCAATGAAATCAGCTCGATTATTGGTGTTGATAAAGATATCCCAGGTCCTGATGTGAATACCAATGCGCAAACTATGGCTTGGATGATGGATGCTTACTCAGCTCGTGCTGGTTCTGCTCAGCCGGGTATTGTAACGGGTAAACCTATCCCCCTTGGCGGTAGTTTAGGGCGTGTTGAGGCGACTGGTCGCGGCGTTTTTATTACAGGTGTGGCAGCAGCTAAAGATGCAGGTATTAACCTTGCGGGTGCGCGAGTGAGTATCCAAGGCTTTGGTAATGTCGGTGGTACTGCAGCGCGCTTATTCACCGAAGTGGGTGCCAAAGTTGTTGCAGTTCAAGACCACACAGGCAGTATTGCTGACCCTGAAGGGCTTGATGTTGAGGCTTTACTTCAGCATGTTAAGCAAACGGGTGGTGTAGGCGGTGCAGCCAATACTACTGCTATTTCTGCAGAAGCGTTCTGGTCGGTAGAAACAGATATTTTAATTCCTGCTGCTTTGGAAGGACAAATTACGAGAAAGAATGCTGATTCGATTCAAGCGCGCATTATTGTAGAGGGCGCCAACGGACCAACCCGACCTGAAGCGGATGATATCTTAAATAGCAAGGGTATTGTTGTAGTGCCAGATGTGTTGGCTAACGCGGGTGGGGTGACTGTCAGCTATTTTGAGTGGGTACAAAACACTTCGAATTTTTATTGGAGTGTAGAGGAAATCAATGAGCGTTTAGAAAAAATTATGCTAGATGCCTATCATGCGCTGACGGCAACAGCTAAAGAGCATGATGTTTCTTTACGCACTGCGGCATTTATTACGGCATGCACCCGCTTGTTGGAAGCACGACAGCTGCGTGGAGTTTAGCCGCCATTGTTGTGGAGTTATATGAATAAAAACACCCGCTCTTAAGCGGGTGTTTTTATTGTTCAAAGCTCCAAATGTAGTACTGTACTGAGGGTAATAAAAAGGCCTGCTATTGAGCAGACCTTTTGAGTGATTCAGTGCGTCTTTAGTTGCGCTCGTCAGGGAGTGCCGCAATGACGTCCTCGGCTTGCAAACCTTTCTCACGGTCAACTACGGTAAATTCAACGCGTTGGCCTTCGACCAGGACGCGGTGGCCTTCACCACGAATAGCCCGAAAGTGCACAAAAATATCATCACCAGAGTCACGCGAAATAAAACCAAATCCTTTTGAAGTGTTAAACCATTTTACTGTACCAGTTTCACGGTCGCTAAGGTCCTGAGATAGCGGGGAGCTTTTAGTGCTCACCTTACGTAAATTGAGAGCTAAGTGCAGAATCACCGCCGCAAATAAAGTGGCTACACTGAGCAGTGAGGCGTTGAACTGATCAGGAGCATCTACTCCGCTGATAATGAAGACTGCTTGCATTGCAGTGGCTAAAACAATTAAAGCAGAGACTAAACCTTGCAGTTGGCGACGAGCACCTCGTGCCCAAGTCGGTTGGATAGGCGCAATAAGTAAGTTAGCAAACGCAAATGAAGCGAGGAGTAGAGCTGCTCCTGTATTTTTGCTGGCTAGTGCCAGTGTGAGAAGGAGTGCGATAGCACCAGTAACCAAATGAACAATTTTTAACATACGCAATGGACTCACCTTGATAAGAATCACAACAATATAATAATCGACTAGAAGTACAACGCTCTCAACCAGCTGCGCTGATGTCGTTTTTAATCACTGAAGAGAAATCTTCAGTCACTCATAGCTTATTAAACAGCAAACACGTCAATGACTCAAACAACTAAATTCAGCTTTGCGTAGGGAGTTTGGGAAATTTGAGTTAGGCCTGAACAGTTAAGGCTTTAAAGAGTTGTGGGAAATATTTTTTGTACTCTGTACTAATGAGTAGGTGAGCTGTTCTTGTGTGAAAGTGAGCCGTTGTATAAGGCTGCTACACATGGCATAGCAGTTCAGGCGGTTAGGCTATATAATCAGGGTTTTCTGCGATGCTTGTAAACTGACGCTATTGATTAGTGTTTTGTATAAACCAGGTATCAGTTATTTCAAATTTTTAGGAAGCGAACGCTATCATGATGCGCAGCCACTATTGCGGACACTTAAACGAATCCCTTAACGGGCAGACCGTTACTCTTTGCGGTTGGGTACACCGTCGTCGTGACCACGGTGGAGTTATTTTCCTCGATATCCGTGATCGTGAAGGCTTGGCTCAAGTTGTGTTTAATCCAGAACTGGCCGAAGTTTTTGCCACGGCCGATCGTGTCCGTAGCGAATATGTTGTTAAAGTAACGGGTGTAGTGAATCCACGCCCAGAAGGTGCAGTTAATCCAAATATGCCAAGCGGTGGCATTGAAGTAATTGCCACAGACTTAGAAGTTTTAAATCAAGCAGAAACCACACCTTTCCCGTTGCATGAGCATTCGGATGTCGGTGAAGAAACGCGATTGCGTTACCGTTTTATTGACTTGCGTCGTCCTGAAATGGCAGCCAAGTTAAAGCTGCGCTCACGTATTACTAGCAGCATCCGACGTTACTTAGATGACAATGGTTTCTTAGATGTAGAAACTCCTATCTTAACCCGTGCAACACCGGAAGGTGCGCGTGATTATTTGGTACCAAGCCGTACTCATGCGGGTAGTTTTTTTGCTTTGCCGCAATCACCGCAACTGTTTAAACAGCTGTTGATGGTTGCAGGTGTTGATCGTTATTATCAGATTGCTAAATGCTTCCGTGATGAAGACTTACGTGCTGATCGTCAGCCTGAGTTTACTCAGATTGATATGGAAACCAGTTTCATGGATGAAGAAGACATTATGTCTATCACAGAAACAATGGTGCGTCAGTTGTTTAAGGAAGTGCTGGATGTAGAGTTTGGTGACTTCCCGCACATGCCATATGAAGAGGCTATGCGTCGTTTTGGTTCAGATAAGCCAGATCTGCGTATTCCGTTGGAGTTGGTGGATGTTGCAGACCAGTTAACTGATGTGGACTTTAAGGTCTTTAGTGGTCCTGCAAATGATCCGAAAGGTCGTGTTGCAGCACTTTGTGTGCCCGGCCAAGGAAGCATGCCGCGTGGTAAAATTGATGAATACACTAAGTATGTCGGTAATTATGGTGCACGTGGCTTGGCCTATATTAAAGTTAATGAACGTGCTAAAGGTGCGGAAGGTTTACAGTCACCTATCGTGAAGTTTATTCCTGAAGATAACCTCAATACCATCCTCGATCGTGTGGGTGCAGTTGATGGGGATATTGTGTTCTTCGGTGCTGATAAAGCTCAGGTGGTGAATGATGCATTGGGTGCATTGCGCATTCGCTTAGGACATGATTTGGACTTGCTCACTTGTGAGTGGGCACCAATGTGGGTCGTTGATTTCCCAATGTTTGAAACGAATGATGATGGTTCACTGACGGCCATTCATCACCCATTCACAGCACCAAAGTGCACACCAGATGAGTTACGTGCACACCCAGAAAAAGCACTATCACGTGCCTATGATATGGTATTGAATGGTACGGAGTTAGGTGGTGGGTCGATCCGTATTCATGACCGTACCATGCAGCAAACTGTGTTTGAAATCCTAGGTATTGATGAAACCGAGCAGCAAGAAAAGTTTGGTTTCTTACTGGATGCTTTAAAGTATGGTGCACCACCGCACGGCGGGCTGGCTTTTGGTTTGGACCGTTTAGTGATGCTGATGACTGGCGCTCAGTCTATTCGTGAGGTCATTGCCTTCCCGAAAACTCAGAGTGCAGCCTGTGTGATGACTCATGCGCCGGGTACGGTTGATAATGCAGCGCTACGTGACTTACACATTCGCTTACGTGAGCAGCCAAAAGCTGAATAACACAGGGCGTTAATATGCATGCTGCTGCACCAGAGGTGCAGCAGTCAGTTGTAATCTATCGTTATTCACAGGAAAAACAGAGGAACGGGGGTCATATATGGCAGGGCATTCGAAATGGTCGAATATTAAGCACCGTAAAGAGCGTCAAGATGCGAAGCGCGGTAAGATTTTTACTAAGTTAATTCGTGAGCTGACAGTTGCTGCAAAAGAAGGCGGTGGCGAGCCTGCTGATAATCCGCGTTTACGTTTGGCCGTAGATAAAGCCCTAGCTGCAAATATGCCGCGAGACACTATTGACCGTGCTATTGCGCGTGGTGTTGGTGCTAACGATGGTGATAACGTTGAAGAGCTGATTTACGAAGGCTATGCACCAGGTGGAGTGGCTGTGCTCATCGAGGCCATGACCGATAACCGTAACCGAACGGCTGCAGAAGTGCGTCATGCTTTCAATAAGTATGGTGGCAATTTAGGGACGGATGGTTCAGTTGCTTATTTGTTTGAGCGTAAAGGGCAGATTTGCTATGCACCAGGTGTTGATGAAGAAGCCTTGATGGAAGTTGCTATGGAGTTGGATGCTGATGACATTGTGACCAACGATGATGGCTCTGTTGAGGTGTTAACTTCTTTTGCGGACTTTATTCGTGTGAATGAAGGTCTGATAGCTGCTGGGTTTAAGTCTGAGCAAGCCGAAGTAACGATGTTGCCCACAACAACGGCAGAGCTTGATTTAGAAACTGCAAAAAAAGCTATGCAACTGTTGGAGGTTTTAGAAGACTTGGATGACGTGCAGAACGTCTATTCCAACGCTGAGATTCCTGAGGAAATTATGGAGCAACTGTAAATTTCAGTTGATTCTGTTGCTCACAAACCTCTGGCTGCTTGTTTACAAGCCCAGAGGTTTTTTATTTGTGCAGAAAACAACAGTGCTATAAAGGCTGACAAAAGGTATCCAAATGACACTTATTTTAGGTATTGATCCAGGGTCGAGGATTACAGGTTACGGTGTAGTGCGTGATACAGGGCGAGGTTGTGAATATGTGGCTTCAGGTTGTATACGTACCGGTAAAGGCGAGTTGCCTGAGCGTTTGAATGCAGTTTTCTCTGGCGTGAGTGAGATTATTCAAACCTATCAGCCGGATACTATGGGTATTGAGCAGGTGTTTATGGCGCGTAACGCAGACTCTGCTTTAAAGCTGGGGCAGGCACGGGGAGTAGCTATTGTAGCCGGCACTCAGGCAGGCTTGGTTGTATCTGAATACAGCGCGACACAAGTAAAGTCAGCAGTGGTTGGGAGCGGGCGTGCAGCAAAAGAACAGGTGCAGCTGATGGTCATGCATCTACTTAAATTGACTAAAAAACCACAGATTGATGCCTCGGATGCGTTGGCTATCGCTTTGTGTCATGCCCATCATCAGCAAACACTGCTGCCGCATGGTTTGTCGGCAGCGAAAGTGCGCGGTGGCCGCATGGTGTTTTGAGAACTCAGTGTGTGTGACACAACTGTGTAAAGAGTAAGCTGTCGCGGCTAACTTGCTCAACCTTTATTGTTTGCTTTTGCTGCTTGTCTAACACTGGTAGTTGCTCAGCAGTGGAGCAGTTCAGCACATAGGGTTGTGTTTCTAAGCGTTCTCTATAGTCATTAATAAACTCATAACGTACATATTCTACAAGGGTTTCACTGTTGATTTGAGTGGTGCGAACCTGACCGTCTAAGACGACAAAAGAGGTGACTGAGGGAACAATATAGCCCCAAGGTTTAAAAAAGTTGCTGTGGTGTGCACGCTCTACCACTATAGATCCTGGAGGTAATTGACTTTGCTTGAACTCAAACCATGTGTAGTCGTAATAAGCAAGGTAGCTGAACATGCCGATTCCAGCAGAGATTGGAATAATCCACTTGGGGAGTCTATCGCGGCTGACTTTTCTCAGAAAAAAGGCAATGCCACCCAAACATAGACCAATAATAAAAACTGCAAATAAATGCCAAGTCATACACAGTACTCTTAAATGAAAAGTGGGCTTCCTCGGAAGCCCACTTTGAGATGAGTAGTCAAAAACTACTGATTCATCGGTGCGCTACCTGATTAAGGGTAACGTACGCTTTCCACCATGCGCTGAATTTCTTCAGAAGGCTCCTCTGTCGCATAAGATACAGAGATTGCCACAAGGAAGTTAATCACAGCACCAATACAACCGACCGATAAAGGAGAGATTCCAAACACCCAGAATTCAGGTGTATTCGGGAAGTTGTTGGTTCCAGGGATAAAGAACCAGCCTAAGTACATGAAGATATAGCAGATGGTGAACAGCGCACCAATACTCATACCTGCAACAGCACCTTTGGCGTTAATACGCTTGAAGAAAATACCCATCATCAGCGTCGGGAAGATAGACGATGCTGCCATACCGAACGCTAGAGCCACCGTTTGTGCGGCAAACCCAGGCGGGTTAATCCCTAGCCATGTAGCAATTAAAATAGCTCCTACCATGGATATCCGCGCAGCAAGCATTTCTGCTTTGTCTGAAATCTGTGGGAATAGTGTGTTTTTAATTAAGTCATGACTGACTGCAGAAGAAATTGCTAAGAGCAGTCCTGATGCAGTGGACAGTGCAGCAGCAATACCACCGGCAGCCATTAAACCGATAATCCAACTCGGCATATTGCCAATTTCAGGCAGAGCCAAAACTAAAATATCGTTATTAATGGTGAGCTCATTACCTTCCCAGCCGCGCTCAGCCGCTGTGGTGGCAGCATACTCTTCGTTTTTATCATTGTAGTACTGAATACGTCCGTCGTTGTTTTTATCTTCAAAGGTCAATAAGCCAGTGGTTTCCCATTTTTCAAACCACTCAGGACGTTCCTCATACACCATGGCTTCTTCGATACCTTCGCCAGGGTAGATTGATTCTAAGAGGTTCAAACGGGCCATGCTCGCTAATGGTGGCGCAGTGGTATAGAACAGCGCAATAAATACCAGAGCCCAACCTGCGGACCAACGTGCATCAGAGATCTTAGGTACGGTAAAGAAACGGATAATCACGTGTGGCAAACCTGCAGTACCGACCATCAAGGTTAAGGTAAAGAGGAACATGTTGAGCTTGTTTTCGACATCAGCAGTGTAGTCTTGGAAACCAAGGTCACGAACCACTTCGTTCAGCTTATGCAGTAATGGCTGACCTGTATTACCAAAGTCACTGACAAAGCCGACTTGTGGCAGGAAATGACCAGTCATTTGTAAAGACAAGTAAACCGCAGGAACAGTAAATGCAAGAATTAGGACAATATACTGTGCGACCTGAGTATAAGTAACCCCTTTCATACCACCGAGAACGGCATAGAAGAACACTACGATAGCTGAAATGATCAGTCCCGTAGTACTGCTCACTTCTAAGAAACGGGCAAAGGCAACACCTGCACCGGTCATTTGACCGATCACGTAGGTCAGCGAGATCACGATTAAGCAGACTACAGCAACCAGGCGAGCTGCACGGCTGTCATAACGTGAACCTACGAAGTCAGGCACTGTGTACTTACCAAAGCGACGCAGATAAGGTGCTAGCAAGGTAGCAAGTAGTACATAGCCACCGGTCCAACCTAGGATAAAGGACGAGTTAACGTAACCGACTGAGATTAGACCGGCGACAGAAATAAAGGATGCCGCTGACAACCAGTCAGCAGCGGTTGCCATTCCGTTAAAGACTGGATGCACCTCACCACCTGCGATATAAAATTCGCGGGTGGACTTTGCACGTGCCCAAACTGCAATCCAGGTGTAAAGCCCGAATGAAGCAGCAACAAAGATCATGTTGACGACAAATTGACTCATGGGTTATTCCTCCAGGCCGAATTTTTTATCCAGTCTGTTCATTCTCCATGCGTAGAAAAAGATCAGGCAGACAAAGGTGTAAATTGAGCCTTGTTGTGCAAACCAGAATCCTAGATCTGCACCACCAATGGAAATGCCCATGAGGTATGGGCGTAAGAGCATACCAAAGCCATAAGAAACTGTGGCCCAGATGCACAAACAGAACATAATCAGGCGCAAGTTTGCTGCCCAATACGCTTTGTTTCTTGCTTCTTTAGAATCAGTCATAACAACTGCTCTCCATTATTATATTTAGAATACGGAAGGTTCCCGTTGTTGAGAAATACTCAACCTCTACTATCCTGAAAATAAAGAGAAACGGAAGCCTATACTTTGGTGTTATTCGTGGAAATCATAAGATACCCCTTGATTTCACTGCGTTTCAACGCTTTTAACTGATAGATTTTTTGTGCAATACAACTAAGGGTTAGTTTTTCAGGCGGGGGCGAGGCCAAATCGAGGGGGTTGCAGGAGGTAAGGTTGAATAATAGGAGGTAAAGTTGGGCCTATTTTTGTTTTTTCTGGTTCAGTAGCAGTCAATTTGTGATGGCAAGCGCTGAGTGACTTAGTTTACGCCTTGAAATTTACCAAAGTGCCCTCATTATACAAAGCATGAGAGTGAGTAAGGTCTGTAATGTGTGAATGGCCGGCTCACAGTATTGATAATGAGGAATTAAAATTATGCGTATTGATCGTTTTACCAGTCAGTTGCAGCTTGCACTGTCTGATGCACAATCATTAGCAATTGGTCAGGACCATACTGCAGTTGAGCCGCTGCACTTAATGTTGGCATTACTGGATCAGCAAGGCGGTGCGATTCGCCCCCTGCTGATGCAAGTGGGGTTTGATGTTAAGAAACTTCATACAGAGCTTACTCAAGGTTTGGATCAGTTTGCGAAACTACAAAACCCTACGGGCGATATGACCTTATCGCAGGATTTAGCCCGCTTATTGAATCAGGCTGATCGCTTGTCGCAACAAAAAGGTGATCAGTACATTTCCAGCGAGTTGGTTTTGCTGGCTGCAATGGATAAAAATACCGTCTTGGGTAAGATTTTGTTATCCCAGGGAGTCACCCGACAGTCATTAGAAAATGCCATCACTAACTTGCGGGGTGGTGAAACTGTGAATGACCCAAATGCTGAACAGTCACGGCAAGCCTTGGACAAGTACACCATTGACTTAACGCAGCGTGCAGAAGAGGGTAAGTTGGACCCTGTAATTGGTCGTGATGATGAGATACGTCGCACTATTCAAGTCTTACAGCGCCGTACCAAAAACAACCCTGTGTTAATTGGTGAGCCAGGCGTAGGTAAAACAGCCATTGCTGAAGGTTTAGCGCAGCGCATTATTAATGGTGAAGTGCCGGATGGCTTAAAGAGTAAGCGTCTATTGTCTTTAGATATGGGAGCGCTCATCGCGGGAGCTAAGTACCGTGGTGAATTTGAAGAGCGTTTGAAAAGTTTGCTCAATGAGGTGGCTAAACAAGAAGGTCAGATCATTCTCTTTATCGATGAGCTGCATACTATGGTAGGCGCTGGGAAGGGTGAAGGCGCAATGGATGCAGGTAATATGTTGAAACCTGCGTTGGCTCGCGGAGAATTGCACTGTGTTGGTGCGACCACTTTGGATGAGTACCGCCAGTATATTGAAAAAGATGCAGCCCTAGAGCGTCGCTTCCAAAAGGTTCAGGTGGATGAACCTAACGAAGAAGATACCATTGCGATCTTACGTGGCCTGAAGGAGCGCTATGAGGTGCACCATGGTGTCAGTATTACGGATGGCGCCATTATTGCTGCAGCTAAACTGTCTCATCGCTATATCACTGATCGTCAGTTGCCAGACAAGGCTATTGATTTGATTGATGAAGCGGCCAGTATGATCCGGATGGAAATTGATTCGAAACCTGAAGCGTTAGACCGTTTAGATCGTCGTTTAATCCAATTGAAAATTGAGCGTCAAGCACTGCATAAAGAAGAAGATGCAGCAACTTTGAAGCGTTTAGAAAAACTTGAGCAAGAAATCACTGAGCTAGAGCGTGAATATGCTGACTTAGAGGAAATTTGGAAGTCTGAAAAAGCAGAGGTACAAGGTTCTGCACAGTTGCAGCAGAAAATTGAACAGGCCCGTCAAGAGATTGAGCTGGCGCGACGCAAAGGTGATCTCAACCGTGCGGCAGAGTTGCAATATGGTGTGATTCCAGAGCTAGAGCGAAGCCTTGCACAGGTTGATGAAGGAACTAAAGAAGAGAATCAGTTATTGCGCACTCAGGTGACAGACGAAGAGGTCGCAGATGTGGTCTCTCGCTGGACAGGTATTCCTGTATCGAAAATGCTTGAGGGTGAGCGTGATAAGTTATTGAAAATGGAAGAGCTATTGCACACACGCGTGATTGGTCAAGATGAGGCTGTAGTGGCTGTATCTAATGCCGTGCGTCGTTCACGAGCAGGCTTGTCAGACCCCGATCGCCCAAGTGGATCATTCCTATTCTTAGGGCCTACCGGCGTGGGTAAAACTGAGTTGTGTAAGGCCTTAGCGGAGTTTTTGTTTGATACCGAGGATGCCTTAATCCGGATTGATATGTCCGAATTTATGGAAAAACACTCAGTGGCGCGTTTAATTGGTGCACCTCCAGGTTATGTGGGTTATGAAGAAGGCGGCTACCTAACTGAAGCTGTGCGTCGTAAGCCGTATTCAGTGGTGTTAATGGATGAAGTAGAAAAGGCCCATCCAGACGTGTTTAACGTGTTATTGCAGGTGTTAGATGATGGGCGCTTAACCGACAGTCATGGCCGTACTGTGGACTTCCGTAATACGGTTGTAGTGATGACGTCGAACCTAGGTTCGGTACAGATCCAAGAGATGATGGGAGATCGTGAGGCGCAGCGTGCGGCGGTGATGGATGCGGTTGGTGCACACTTCCGACCAGAGTTCATCAACCGTATTGATGAGCTAGTGATCTTTGAGCCTCTGGGCTCGGAGCAAATTGCCGGTATTGCTGATATTCAGCTGGGTCGTTTGCGTGAGCGCTTAGTGGAGCGTGAACTGAGCTTTGAGTTAACACCTGAAGCGTTAGAAAAGTTGGTCGCAGAAGGGTACGACCCAGTTTATGGTGCACGTCCGCTGAAGCGTGCGATTCAGCGTTGGATAGAGAATCCATTGGCACAACAGATACTAGCTGGTGATTTTGAGCCAGGAACCACTATTAAGGCGTTTGTTGAAGACGGTCAGATTGTCTTTAAGTAACAGATAGATAATAAGGAATACAGAGCGCAACCTTCGGGTTGCGTTTCTGTTTATCAAAATCGCGTAAGACCTCGTACTTTTAGTGCGGGATGGATAGCGAGGGCTGCGTAAGCAGCCCCTTAACCCCTAAACAAACACGCTAAAGTCTTTGCAGTATAGGTTGGTACTGGTATTGTATACAGTGTGATAAAGCACACCAAAACATTAAAAGTTCAAGTACAAGATAGGCATGTGCCCTTGCTAAACCGCATGGCTCGAAGCGTCAATTTTGTCTGGAATTTTGTTAATGAATTAAGCCGCCGCTCGATTAAGGAGCGCGGTGTGTTTTTGTCTGCGTATGATATGCATCCCTACACTAAGGGCGCAGATAAAGAGCTTGGGCTGCACAGCCAAACCTTACAGTGCATCGCGGGTGAGTATGTCACACGCCGCAAGCAGTTTAATAAGGTGCGGCTGAACTGGCGCAAATCAGGCGGTGTACGCCGCTCACTGGGCTGGATACCCGTCAATACCGGTGCAGCTCAATGGAAAAACGGGCAGGTCTACCACAACGGCCACTACTTCAAGGTGTGGGACAGCTACGGCCTGAGCCAATATAAATTCCGCTCTGGTAGCTTCAACGAAGATGCCCGTGGCCGCTGGTACTTTATTGTAGTGGTTGATGTGGAGGTCGAGCCAAGCAAAGGCCAAGACCGTATTGGTATTGAGCTTGGTTTGACCGACACTGCCACCTGCTCGGATGGCATAAAACTGGAAGCGGGTCGCTTCTATCGTGGCCTCGAGGAAAAGTTGGCCATAGCACAACGAGCCAGAAATAAAACCCAAGTCAAAACCATTCATGCGAAAATCGCTAACCGTAGAAAAGATGCATTGCACAAGTTCAGCCGTAAGCTAATCAATCGCTGCGGTGAAATCTATGTGGGCAATGTCAGTAGCTTAAAACTTGTTAAAACCACGATGGCCAAGTCAGTGTTGGATGCTGGTTGGGGTCAATTAAAAACAATGCTGGACTATAAATGCGCTCACGCAGACATTGTTTTTAAGGAAGTGAACGAGGCATACACCACCCAAACCTGTTCGCATTGTGGTAGCTTGCCCGAATTGAGGCCGAAAGGTATCGCAGGACTTGGAATAAGAAAATGGACGTGCAGTGGGTGCGGTGTCGCCCACGACCGCGATATCAACGCGGCACGTAACATTCTTGCGGCCGGGCATGGTCGTCTAGCAGTAGGAATCCTTGTCCTTTAGGTTGGGGAGGATGTCAAGCATGGTTAGCTATGCATTGGCTTGATTGTAACCAAAATTAGGAAAGCCTCGCGCTTTTAGTATGAAGGTGTCAATTGTTCAGGATGAGTGAGCAAAGCTCATCAAGCTGCTCGCTAAATCTGTTAAACTATGCGTTTTATTCTTTCGAGTGTATTTTATGCCGCACGCAGTAGCGCGTTTGCGTGATCAACGCTTGGCACGCAGCAAAAAACCTTTTCTTGCCCGTGGTGCCTTATTAGTACGCTGCGAGCGATGCCGGGTCAGTATCGATTATTGTATGTGTGCTTGGCGGCCTGAGGTTACGGCTAAAAGTGCCGTATGTTTACTGATGTACGATGCTGAGCCACTCAAGCCGACCAATACGGGGTGGCTGATTGCGGATGTGGTGCCAGATACCTTTGCTTTTGGTTGGTCGCGTACTGAAGTGGATCAAGGGATTCTCGAACTGTTGGCTGATCCTCAGTGGCAGCCTTATGTGGTTTTCCCTGAAGAGTATGTACCTGCTGAGCGCGTGGTACATACAGTGCCAAATGCTCAATTGGAAGTCGAGGGTAAGCGTCCGTTATTTATCGTGCTAGACGGAACTTGGACTGAAGCACGGAAAATGTTCCGAAAATCAGCTTACTTAGCAGATTTACCTGTATTGAGTTTACAGCCTGATGATATTTCCCGTTATCGGTTGCGTCGCTCGACTCGTGATGAGCATTTATGCACCGCAGAAGTGACAGCATTGTGCTTGCATTTAGCTGAAGACAGTATCGCAGGGGCAGCTCTAGAAAAATGGTTTAGCCGCTTTAGTCGTCATTATTTAGCCAGCCGTAAGCCCCCCTCTGTGGCGGAAAAAGAAGCATTGCGCACAGGTACAGCATTCTAATTGCGCTAATTAAACCTCATTGAATAAATTGTGGTGTGCTAGCAGACTTTAGCTTGGGCTGTATATACAGTTCAGTATCTGACCTAAAAATACGCTGCTTTTTAAATGTATGTATTAACCTCTTTTAGGTAACTCTAGCCCGGGCACTTGTTAACTTTCAAAACCTTTTGAGCTGTTTGTAGAGGTCAAACTCTATGCAGGCGCTGTTTTTATTGGATATAGTTAGCAAGCTAACTAATATGTGAAGGATTTATGAGTACAACATCAAAACCGCTTTACGGTATTTTATTGGTCCTCTGTGCAGGTTTGTTATTAGCCAGTCACGATGGGGTTTCCAAATATTTAACACACATCTACCCATTGATCATGGTGATTTGGGCGCGTTACTTTATCCAAACAGTTGCCATGGTACTGTTGTTTTTTCCTAAAATGCGTTGGGCAATTTTACGCACACGACGGCCGTGGTTGCAGTTATTACGTGCCATCAGTTTATTGAGCATTAGTTTTTTGTTTATTGCTGGATTGCGCTACATTCCGTTGGCGGAAGCAACTGCGGTGATGTTTTTAGCCCCCTTGATCGTTACTGTGCTTTCAGCGGTGGTATTGCACGAGCAGGTCAGTAAAGGTCAGTGGGTGGCGGTCAGTATTGGTTTCTTAGGCGTGATGTTTATTGTGCGCCCAGGTGGTGACCTTTTTACCCCTGCAATTCTTTTGCCTTTGGGAGGCTCGATTTGCTTTGCTATTTATCAATTATTGACTCGACGCTTAGCTAGCACCGATCATGCGGTAACCAGTAACTTCCTATCAGGGCTTTTTGGAACCTTAGTGTTGACTGCGTTACTGCCTGGTCAGTACACCTTAGATGTACCAAGTTTAGATCTCACTTTTATGTTGGTGTTGGGTATTTTAGCGATGACAGCACACATGTTGCTGACCATGGCTTTAAAGTATTCAACAGCTGCAACCTTAGCGCCTTTTACTTATGGACAGATTATTTTTGCTGGGGTGGTGGGCTACTTTACCTTTGGACAGCTACCTGATGCACTCTCGATTTTAGGGGTGTGTATTATCAGTTGTAGTGGTTTGGCTGTGGCGTATTTACAGCATCATGATCATGGGCAGTCACGCATATAATTGTAGTGAATTATGTGTGCTGAGTGGGAACCTAGGAGCGAAAAAATAGCGCCTCAGTGTGAGGCGCTATTCGGGGTGGGCAGGTTATTCTTGCTCGCGAGCAATTGCACGATAACCAATATCTTTACGGTAGAAGCTACCCTCCCAGCTGATTTGTTCAGCTAGTTTGTAAGCATTGGCTTGTGCTTCAGCAACGGTGTTTCCCATGGCTGTTGCGCAGAGTACGCGACCGCCAGTGTTGACGATTTTACCGTCTTTTAGGCTGCTGCCTGCATGGAACACTTTGCCTTCGAGTTGAGCTGCGGCATCCAAACCTTTAATTTCATGGCCTGCGCTGTAATCGGCAGGGTAGCCGCCTGACGCGAGTACCACACCCAAGCTTGGACGGGGGTCCCATTGTGCTTCAACTTTATCTAAGGCTTTAGCCAAAGCTGCTTCAATGAGTAGGATTAAGCTGGATTCAAGACGCAGTAAAATCGGCTGCGTTTCTGGGTCACCGAAACGACAGTTGTATTCAATGATTTTTGGCGCTCCGGTTTTATCAATCATTAAACCTGCGTACAAAAAGCCGGTGTAGATATTGCCCTCAGCTGCCATACCACGCACAGTAGGGTAGATGATTTCATCCATGACACGTTGGTGTACAGCATCGGTCACTACAGGGGCTGGAGAGTAAGCGCCCATGCCGCCGGTATTCGGACCAGTATCACCATCACCGACGCGCTTGTGGTCTTGACTGGTGGCCATAGGTAGAACGTTTTCGCCATCTACCATTACAATAAAGCTAGCTTCTTCACCATCGAGGAATTCTTCGATCACTACACGTGAGCCGGCATCTCCAAAAGCATTGTCAGACAGCATGTCAATAACTGCAGCCTCTGCTTCTTCTAAGGTCATGGCCACTATGACACCTTTGCCGGCGGCTAAACCATCAGCTTTAACCACAATAGGTGCACCCTGCTCACGGATATAGGCTAGAGCAGGTTCGACTTCAGTGAAGTTAGCGTAGCGACCTGTTGGAATATTATGGCGAGCTAAGAAATCTTTAGTGAAAGCTTTCGACCCTTCCAATTGGGCTGCAGCAGCAGTGGGGCCGTAGATGTCTAGGTTACGTTCACGGAACTTATCCACAACACCTGCAACCAGCGGAGCTTCAGGGCCGACAATGGTTAGGGCAACATTATTTTGCTCAGCAAAATCGGCGAGCTGATCAATAGCTAAGACATCAATGGCAATGTTTTCACATTTGTCTTCTGTTGCGCTACCAGCGTTACCAGGAGCAATAAATACTTGAGTGACACGTGGGTCTTGCGCTGCTTTCCAGGCCAGAGCGTGCTCGCGCCCGCCATTGCCAATAATTAAAATTTTCATAGAAATGGTCCTTAAAAGAGCGATTAATGGCGGAAGTGGCGCATACCAGTGAATACCATGGCAATATCTGCTTCGTCAGCTGCAGCAATCACTTCTTCATCGCGCATTGAGCCACCGGGCTGGATTACTGCACGAATACCTACTTTTGCTGCGTTATCTAAGCCATCACGGAATGGAAAAAAGGCATCCGATGCCATGACTGCGCCGGCTACTTCTAAGCCTGCATGTTCAGCTTTAATGGCTGCAATACGGGCAGAGTTTACGCGGCTCATTTGACCTGCACCAACACCGATGGTCTGGCGATTTTTCGCATAGACAATGGCATTGGATTTAACAAATTTAGCAACTTTCCACGCAAATATTAGGTCGTGAATTTCTTGCTCGGTAGGTGCGCGACGAGTGACCACTTTTAAGTCATCAGCAGTGATCATTTCAATATCACGGCTCTGTACCAAGAGACCACCGTTAACACGCTTGTAATCCCAGCTTGGGCTGCGCTCGGCAGGCCATTGGCCGCACTCTAAGAGGCGTACGTTAGCTTTGCTTGCTACTACATCGCGAGCTGCTTGACTAATGCGTGGGGCGATGATGACTTCAACAAATTGACGTTCAACAATAGCTTGTGCAGTTGCACCGTCTAATTCACGGTTAAAAGCGATGATACCGCCGAAAGCAGATTCACTGTCGGTGGCATAAGCGAGATCGTAGGCCTTGCGAATACCCCCTTCCTCGTCAGTGGCGACAGCAACACCACATGGGTTGGCGTGTTTCACAATCACACAGGCAGGTTTTACAAAACTTTTTACACATTCAAGAGCAGCATCGGTGTCGGCTACGTTGTTGAATGAAAGTTCCTTACCTTGTAATTGAACTGCGCTGGCAACACTAGCTTCTTGTGGGTTGGCTTCAGTATAGAACGCTGCTTTTTGATGTGGGTTTTCACCATAACGCATGTCTTGCGCTTTAATAAATTGGGTATTAAAGGTGTGGGGGAAATCAGAGCGTTGTTCTGTGCTTAAGGTTGGCGCAGACTGATCAATTGTACCTAAGTAGTTTGCAATCATGCCATCGTAGGCAGCCGTGTGCTCAAAGGCTTTGAGCGCAAGGTTAAAGCGCTGTGCGTAGCTTAAGCCGCCTTGCTTTAAGCTTTCGATGATTTCCTTGTAATCATCGGTGTTGACTACTATGGCCACATCTTTATGGTTTTTTGCTGCGCTGCGTACCATAGTTGGGCCGCCGATATCAATATTTTCAATAGCGTCAGGCAGTGTGCAGCCTGGCTTGGCAACAGTTGCTGCAAAGGGGTAGAGGTTCACTGCAACTAAGTCGATCGGTTTGATGCCGTGTTCTTCCATTACTGCACTATCAATATCACGACGGCCGAGGATGCCGCCATGAATTTTAGGGTGGAGTGTTTTAACACGGCCGTCCATCATTTCCGCAAAGCCTGTGTAGTCGGCAACTTCAATGGCTGGAATTGCATTGTCTTGGAGCAATTTAAAGGTGCCACCAGTAGAGAGAATCTCAACTCCTTGAGCGACCAGCGCTTGGGCAAATTCAACAATACCAGTTTTATCAGAAACACTGATGAGTGCACGACGAATGGGCGTTTTGGTGGTGTGGTCAGACATTGGGTATCCTAACTATAAAGGGCAAACTGCAACGCTTTTGTGCAGTGTTATTTTTAAAGAAGGTTATATTGCTTCAGTTTTTTGCGCAGTGTGCCACGGTTTAAACCGAGCATCTCGGAGGCGCGGGTCTGGTTACCTTTAACATGCTGCATTACTGAGGCAAACAATGGTGCTTCAACTTCACTGAGTACTAAGTTATATACATCATTGACATGCGCACCATCTAAATGAGCAAAGTAATCTTGCATTGTTTTTTCGACACAGGCGCGTAACGTCAAGTGTTCGGTGGTGTTGATGGTAGAAAGCGGCATAGTAGTTTTTGTCACGGCAGATATCTCATAACTGAACGTTTCATCATTAGAATCATGCAGCGTCTGTTAAGCCTAAAGCACGAAGGTTGTTGAAAAAAATCTGAATCTGTTCTTTCTGTGCGTCTTCGCAATCAAGCTGATTAAACGTTGTACGAAATTGTTGTGCGCCTGGTAGTGATGCTAAGTACCAGTGCGTATGTTTTCTGGCGATGCGTACGCCCATGGGTTGACCATAGAAGGCATGGAGCAAGTCAAGGTGTTCAAGTAGAACCAATTCTAAGGTATGCAAACTGATTGCAGGTGGCTGTTCGCCTGTACGTAGAAAATGGTTAATTTCCTGAAAAATCCATGGCCGTCCTTGTGCTGCGCGACCAATCAATAAGCCATCAGCACCGGTGTAATCGAGCACTTGTTTGGCTTTGATTGGGCTATCAATATCTCCGTTAGCAAATACGGGAATGGATATCGCATGCTTAATTTGCGCAATAGTATCGTATTCGGCGTCACCATTGTAGCGATCTGCACGGGTGCGGCCATGTACCGCAAGGGCATTAATACCTGATTGCTCCGCAATTTTAGCGATATTCACTCCGTTTTTATAGTTTTGATCCCATCCTGTGCGAATTTTTAAAGTAACCGGCACGTCAACAGCCGCGCGTACTGCTTGTAATATTTGTGCAACAAGCTGTTCGTCTTTGAGTAATGCTGAGCCGGCTGCTTTGTTGCAGACTTTCTTTGCAGGGCACCCCATGTTGATATCAATAATTTGTGCACCTAAGGCAACACATTGTTGCGCCGCGTGAGCGAGCATATCGGGTTCGGCACCGGCAATTTGCACTGAGCGGGGTTCAGGATCTTGCTCATTGAGCAGACGTAAGCTTGATTTGCGACTGTTCCATAAGCGTGTATCACTGGTGAGCATTTCTGAAACGGTCATACCCGCGCCAAAGCGCGTGCAGAGCAAACGTTGTGGGCGATCCGTAACGCCAGCCATAGGAGCGAGAATCAGGTTGTTAGCTAATGTGTAGGAACCAATACGAACCGTCGACATGGACTGCTGTGCCTGCGCGCAAGTTTAAGAGGGAAAGATAGAGTTGAGGGGCAATGATACCTGCTTCAACACTATGGATAAAGCATCAGGCGAATTGTTGTGATAAAAGGCCATTGCTGCGTTCATGCAGGCAGTATTTTTAAGGAAGGCAACGATGTTGACATTAACTAATGTCTGTAACTGTTGTGCTGTATTATCAAAATCGCGTAAGACCTCGTACTTTTAGTGCGGGGATGGATAACGAGGGCTGCGTAAGCAGCCCCTTAACCCCTTAACAGGCTGCTAAAGTCTTTGCAGTATAGGTTGGTACTGGTGTTGTATACAGTATGATAAAGCACACCAAAACATTAAAAATCCGAGTACGAGACAGGCATATGGAGTGAACCCCTTTTCTTGGACTCTTAAGCCACGCTTTTACTTAGGTACTGAGCTCTGTATTGAGCAGGGCTCATCTTTAAATTAAGCATGATTCGTTCGTTGTTATAGTAGCTAATGTAAT
>NZ_JAXIVU010000016.1:0-57879 GCF_034259425.1 Denitrificimonas halotolerans | reverse complement strand
CATCGAGGTGTTTTATAATCGCCGTCGCAGACATAGTCATTTAGGCCAGTTATCACCGGCGGATTATGAAGAAAGAGAACGTCTCAACGAGGCAGCTGAGTGTCTATGAAACTGTGGGAAGTCCATAGTAACCTTTTATAATCATAATAAAGCTGTCTCGGTACCTTGAGATAGCACAAAAACCATGATCGAAAAAAATATATGTTTGATTTTAAGTGAGGCTTACTGTCAGGGTCAGACTCAATTCAGGCATAAAAACGCTGATGTGAACCTTAACCCATGTATTTACAACCCTGAGTTTTGGTTCATAAATTAACGACTCATTGCATACTGTCAGCACATCAGCTTAGGCAACCTTTTTGCAAACTCATGATCCTTACGATGCTGCAACCCATACCTAGCCTACTCTACCGCTTCTCCTACGCTCAGCTCAGCCTGGTAAAAGTTATGCTCAAAGAACTTGCGCAGCTGATGGCCGATAATCAAATAACTTTCTTTACTGTATAAAATCAACTTCTCCAGAGCAGAGAATTGATTAAATTTAGAGGTGGGTGTCGGTGACAGCTGGACTTGCAAGTCAAGATCACGAGCCATGATTCCTGCGCGTGCTAAATGGAAATAATCACTCACCAAAATAACTGAATCAATGCCTTCCTCCTGCAAAATCACTTTAGCATTTTTTAAATTATGCCACGTATCCCGCGAGGTGCTTTCATAGGCTATGGCTTGAGGTGCAACACCTTGTTTAATTGCCCAACGTGCACCAACTTTTCCTTCACTGGGCACATCGTCGCGTAATGCACCACCAGTAAAAATAAGCTTTTGCGCCAAGCCTGCCTCATACAGGTAGACTGCATGAGCAATGCGCTCTTTAAATACCGGTGAAGGTTTGTTCCCCCAAGCAGCGGCTCCAAGCACAATGACTGCCGGCGCCGGCTCCACTGCCCGTTCTTGTGCGTGATACCAAACATATGTCACTAAACCCACAAACAACAGCAACATGCCCAAAACTAAGCTTAAGAGCCATTTAAAAAAAACCAAGGAGCACCTGTACTGTTCTGCCATTGCTGCGAATAACCCGTACGGAAAAAGACAACACGCTTACTACGTGCTTCCACGTTATTTTTACACAATACAGAGTCATGCAACATGATTTAGTTCGCAAGCTCGCCAAGTATCAGTCCAAATATTGACTTCAACTACGTATTGCACGGTAACCTACCTAACACACTAAAGGCAGCTTGTATTTACAGCTCAGTGGTCACTTAATAAACACATTCATCAACAGCCGCTTAGACTTCCTGGCTGGCTGCTGTCCATCCTTATTGCGGAGGCTTCTATGCGATTACGCGACCCCCATCTTTTTCGCCAACATGCATTTATTGCTGGTAACTGGTGTGCTGCAGATTCTGAACAAACAATAGCTGTGCATAACCCTGCTAATGCCAAGCTTTTAGGTACAGTACCGCGAATGGGTGCAACGGAAACCCAGCGTGCGATTACCGCTGCGCACGCAGCTCTGACTGAGTGGAGAAGCAAAACGGCTGCTGCTCGAGCGCAGATTTTACGACGTTGGTTTGAATTGATGCTCGAAAACCAAGATGATCTGGCTTTAATTATGACCCTCGAACAAGGTAAACCCTTAGCAGAAGCTCGTAGTGAAATTGCCTATGCTGCCTCATTTTTAGAATGGTTTGCTGAAGAAGGTAAACGTGCCTATGGTGATACGATTCCAAGCCCTTCAAGTCAGTCGCGCTTAATGGTCATTAAACAACCTGTTGGTGTATGTGCTGCCATTACGCCTTGGAACTTTCCCGCCGCAATGATCACCCGCAAAGCAGGTGCAGCCCTGGCAGCAGGTTGTACCATGGTGATAAAACCCGCTTCAGCTACACCTTTTAGCGCTTTAGCTTTAATGGTTTTGGCACAACGTGCTGGCGTTCCAGATGGCGTATTGTCTGTTGTAACAGGCAGCGCCAGCGCTATAGGCGATGCTTTTACTCGCAGCCCACTGATTCGTAAGCTGTCTTTTACGGGATCTACCGAAGTAGGGCGCACTTTATTACGTCAATGTGCTGATGATATTAAGAAAGTTTCCTTAGAGCTCGGGGGTAATGCCCCCTTCATTGTGTTCGATGATGCCGATATTGATGCTGCCATCACGGGCGCCATAGCAGCCAAATATCGTAATGCTGGACAAACCTGTGTGTGCGTCAATCGTTTTTATATACAGGATGCAATCTACGAACAATTTACCCAAGGCTTCACCAAGGCGGTTGAACAATTACGCATCGGGAATGGAGTTGAAGATGGCGTGAACATAGGGCCTCTCATCGATCAGGCTGCAGTAGAAAAAACTCAAGCACACATTACTGATGCCGTCACCCGCGGAGCAACCTTACACCATGGTGGGCAAGTCCTTGAAGGAACCTTTATCCAACCGGCGATCCTCACCGAAGTTCCCCAAGATGCCTTACTGACTCGCGAAGAAACCTTTGGCCCTGTTGCAGCATTGATTCGCTTTAACGATGAGCAAGAAGTCATTCATCTTGCCAATCACACCGAGTTTGGCTTGGCCGCTTACTTTTATAGCCGTGATATCGGTCGCTGCTTCCGACTCTCTGAAGCTTTAGAGTATGGCATGGTTGGAGTCAATACAGGCTTAATCTCCAATGAAGTAGCCCCTTTTGGAGGAATTAAAGCTTCGGGATTAGGTCGTGAAGGTTCTAAATATGGCCTGGATGAATACTTAGAAGTAAAGTACATCAATTTTGGCGGTATCAACTAAACAGCACACACATTAACCCTCCGGGACCGCTTAAGTCATCGCTCAATGCAATGTCAATAACTGGCTAACAACGCTGGTAAAATCTGCCCTGCTGTACCAGCCAAGCTCAGCTCTCGCGGGTGTCTACTGGGAACCGGATCAGGGTTAATGTGTACCACCCAAGCACCGCTGCACAAAGCAATAGAGGGTATTTTTGCCGCAGGTTGCACCACTCCAGAAGTACCAATCGAGAGCAGCACATCGCAGCCTTCTGCCGCCGCAAAAGCAGCCACCATGGGCTCTTGCGGTAAACTCTCACCAAACCAAACCACGCCTGGACGAATTAGCCCCTGACAATGGTTGCAACGCGGTGGTGCTACCGCTTGTTCTTGCGCCAACATGGGTGGCTGCTGTAAAACATAGGGCTGGGCACAGTCAAAACAGCGTGGATTAAAAATACTACCATGTAAATGCAGTACATCTTGGCTACCCGCACGCTCATGTAAATCATCGACATTTTGTGTCACTACGGTCAGCTGTGGCACCTTTTTTGCCATTTCAACAATGGCTCGATGTGCTGGGTTCGGTTCAGCCCTTAATAATAACTGACGCCGCCACTCATACCAGCCCCACACTAAAGCTGGGTCAGCCAAAAATGCTTCTGGTGTAGCCAATTGCACGGGATCAAACCGTGCCCATAAGCCAGTCAGTGCGTCACGAAAAGTGCTTACCCCACTTTCCGCAGAGACTCCTGCTCCAGTAAAAACTAACACCTCCTGTGCCTCTTTCAAGGCGCCAATCAACTCACTCGGGATCGAATTCCGCATAATCATTCTCCACTCCAAGCGAAATACAACTTAAACAGACAATACAGGCTTTTTATGACCATAGAGTACCGTTAAAAATTGCAATAAATCCATAGCCTTAAGATTGAATAAGCGTCAAACTAGCTCTCAGTGAACACAAACTGTTCCCATTAAACTCTCCGCATTTACCACTTTCATAGGCAACATCTTGTTTAACTTGTATTTCTATCGCACTACCTGGCTCGCTCTACTTAGTCTGATTGTATTGAGCGGTTGTGCGGGAGTTAAAACCGTATCTGTAAGCACCACTGATTATATGTCTCAGCGGCGCGGCGATATTTTAACCACGGGCGAAATGAGCTCAGCCGTTGGTGTTGCTTTACAAGTAGCTGGTATTGATGAAAAGCAATGCCGCAACGCAGCGGCACAATGCCGACTCAATTTAGCTGAAAACATTGGTTTGGATGATGAACAGCGAGTGTCTGCATTGGCTGAACTCTGGCTACAAGAAGCTTTATCCATGGATCAAAAGATTAATGAAGGCATTTTGGCGGAAGATGTTCTCAATGCCTATTTAGAAAGTGCGCGCCACTCTTATGCTTATTTGTTCCTAACTCCTCGCTCACCAAGCCAACGCGCTTTAGAAGATCGCCAAACTCAAGTGCGGGATTACTACAATTTTGCTGTCCAACAAATGGTAACACGCACCTTTAACCACCATCATGATAGCTTACTCGATAGCATTGATGACAATGGTGAATTTAGTGTTACAGCGAACCAATGGAAGATTACCGGACAGCTTAATGAAGTACGCTTAGCAGCACACCAACGCATTCCCGAACAACTCATTCCAGCCTCTTCGCTGACCTTTAAAGGCTTGCGCAATCAATACCGCCGCGACGGTATTGGAGCTGAGCTCGTTGCGGTGACTGCCAAGCGTGTAGTAAGTAAACACAGCCGTGAAGCCTCTTTCAGTGAAACCCCTTTCCCAGCTATTACAGCTATTTTACGCTTTCCAGGTGACACCTTAGAGGAAGTACTGAACACCCAACAGGTTGAACTGCTAGGGTTTGACCCTTACCGCCGGAATAGCGTGCGCTTAGCTGGCTCTCAGGTACCTTTAGCGGCCAATTTCACTTCAGGTTATGGTTTATGGTTAGCTCGTTCAGGCTTCGCCCGACAGTCACTCATGACCTTAGTTGGCCGAGGTGAAGTATTAGAAAAACCACGCGTATATTTAATGCAGCCGTATGACCCTAAGCGCCGCGTTATCATCATGTTACATGGTTTAGCCAGCAGCCCAGAAGCTTGGATTAATGTAGCTAATGAAGTCTTAGGTGACGAAACTTTACGCAAAAACTTTCAAGTGTGGCAGGTATATTACCCAACCAATGCCCCTTTAGCTTTTAATCAAAACAGTATCCGCAAAGCCATAGAACAGACCTTAAAAGCTTTTGATCCAGAAGGTACACACCGCGCCTCAGAAGATGTCGTTTTAATTGGTCATAGCATGGGCGGGGTTTTGGCGCGCTTACTGATTTCCGAGTCCGGTGATCGTTTTTGGGACCCGATCGTAGCCGCTTATGATTTAAAAGGTGCACGTAAAAAAGAAGTGCAAAAAAAACTCAAAGACTTTGCTTGGTTTGAACCCATGCCTGAGGTCAGTCGAGCCATCTTTATTGCTGCACCACACCGCGGCACACCTTTTGCTGAAAATCACTTTTCACGTTGGTTTGCTAGCATCATTAAGCTACCTGTTTCGATGCTCGGACGCGTCACCGAAATTGCCCAATTATTAGTGGATCCGAGCTCAGCCAATGCGGCAGCACTGACACGACCATTTAACAGTATCTCCAATCTCAGCGATCAAGACCCTTTTGTCCGACTTGCCGCCGACCTACCCATTGCTGCACATGTGCCTTACCATTCAATTATTGGTAATGACACTCCGGATCTAGCACTCGAAGAATCCAGCGACGGCGTTGTACCTTACAAAAGTGCACACTTATCAGGCGCGGTATCAGAAAAAGTCATTCACTCATGGCATAGCGTACAAGAAACGCCGCCCGCTATTGTTGAAGTACGCCGTATTCTGCATGCCCATTTAAAACAAACAAATGGTTTTTCTTATGTCGAATAAACTGCATCCGGCTTTATCAGCCAGCCTCAATATATTGCTATCACTGATCATACTGCTCGCAGCCACTTGGGGTGGCATCGCCTTGTTTTATCAAATACCAATGAACATGCCTTGGTTAGCCGGAGTTTTGTTAGCTTGGGCCGCTTTATCGCTCTTTGCTCTCACTCACCTATGGCGCTACAGCCGTTGGCAAGGTTGTTTAATCTATCTTGCCCTACATTGTACTTTGCTCCTCTGGTGGAACACCTTAACGCCCTCTAATGAACGTATATGGGAAGATGATGTAGCCCAAATGACCTCAGGTAAGGTTGAAGGTGATTTAGTCACACTGTTCAATGTACGTAACTTTGATTGGCACTCTGAAACCCAATACACCCCTCGTTGGGAAACGCGCCAATATGACCTCAGTCAACTGCAATCAGTGGACATGCTAACCTCGCATTGGGGTATGGATGCAATTGCTCACGTTCTAGTCTCATTTGGCTTTAATGATGGTCAATTTGTTACATTTTCAGTCGAGATCCGTAAAAAGAAAGGTCAAAAATTCTCTGAGATTGCTGGCTTTTTTAAACAATATGAACTCAGTATCTTAGCGACTGACGAGCGTGATGCAGTCGCCGTTCGTCCTAACGTGCGTGGTGAAGATACTTTCCTCTACCGCATCGATATGCCAGTTGATATTCGTCGTGCTTTATTTCTATCCTATATTGATCAAGCTAATCAGCTGATTGAACAACCACGCTTTTACAATACTGTCACTGCCAACTGCACCACTATGGTGTTCAGCATGATGCAACATATTAGCGGCGGCCTACCTTTGGACTCACGCTTGTTACTCACTGGTTATTTGCCCAGCTATATTAAAGAGCTCGACGGCCTTACCTCTGGATTTGATTTAACCCAACTACGCAACGCTGGTCGCATTACCGAGCGTTCAAAACATGCACCACTGAATGAAAACTACTCAAAAATCATCCGTCAAGGTGTTCCTGGTTGGTCAGATAAAAACTAAAAAGTGGTAAAAATAGATCATTTTTTCGCGATTTTAACAATTAAAGTGGTTTTATAAATCCATTTTTTTGCGATTTTTCTCTAAAAAAACCTATTTTTACAAAAAAAATAAAAATAATTTAATTTTTTTCAGACCCCTCTTTTTCCACTTTATAAATTGCCGTTTCGTACCGCTATAGCTCGACGAAACGGCAATTCTTGTTGTACAAAAAACAGCCTTTTTCACCTCTAAATTCATTTTTTTTGCAAAATTCGCGGTTGTTATTATTTTTTAAGCTGCCTACTCTTTATTGGCTTAACTAATAACCACAAGGATTTATTTTGAGTTCAGCTACCGTCAAATTCCGTCAACCAACAGACGGTGACGGCCACTCCCTAAATCAACTGGTAGCACGCTGCCAGCCCCTGGACACCAACTCGGTGTACTGCAACTTACTTCAGTGCACTGATTTTGCAGATACTGCTATTGCTGCGGAAAATACCGACGGAGACCTTGTTGGTTTCATTTCCGGTTATCGACCACCAGCTCGTCCAGATACCCTTTTTGTATGGCAAGTTGCTGTTGACAGCAGTATGCGGGGTCAAGGTTTGGCACTGCGCATGTTGTTAACCCTAGTTGAACGGGTTGCCGCTCAAGGCGTTCGGTTTATTGAAACCACTATTACTCCAGGTAACGCCGCCTCTCAGGCTTTATTTTTAAAAGCCTTTAATCAATTAGGAATCCCTCATAACACTTCTGTTTTGTTCTCGAGCCAAAAGCATTTTGCTGGGCAAAGTGAAGACGAAGTGTTGTACCGCGCGGGCCCATTGCCCCACGATTCCAATAAGTAAAAAACTACAGGATTAGACATGAAACTCTTCGAACAGAATTTCGAAAAAAACGAATCTGGCGTAAGAAGTTATTGCCGCTCATTCCCAGTAATGTTCCAACAAGCACAGGGTGCTGAGCTGATTACCAAAGATGGTAAACGCTACATTGATTTTTTAGCCGGTGCAGGCACTTTGAACTACGGCCACAACCACCCGGTACTCAAAAAAGCATTGATTGAATATATCCAGAACGATGGCTTAGCCCACGGTCTCGATATGTATACCGATGCCAAAGAAACTTTTTTAGATACATTCAATCGCCTGATTCTATCGCCGCGTAATATGCAAGATTACCTCGTGCAGTTTACAGGTCCAACAGGAACGAATGCTGTTGAAGCTGCGCTAAAATTAGCACGTAAAGTCAAAGGCCGTAATAATGTGATCAGCTTCACCAACGGTTTTCATGGTTGCACCATTGGCGCTTTAGCTGTCACGGGTAACCAGCACCACCGTGGTGCGGCAGGCGTTGCATTATCTGACGTCAGCCGTATGCCTTATGACAACTACTTCGGTAAAGACATCAATACCATCGAAATGATGGATAAAATGCTCACCGATCCAAGCAGCGGTATTGATAAACCCGCTGCAGTTATTGTGGAAATCGTCCAAGGTGAAGGTGGTTTAAACGCTGCAACAGCCGACTGGGTACGCAACCTAGAACGCCTGTGCCGCAAACATGACATGCTACTCATTGTTGACGACATTCAAGCAGGTTGTGGCCGTACAGGCACCTTCTTCAGTTTTGAAGAAATGGGCATCAAGCCAGATATGATCACCCTATCCAAATCCATCAGTGGTTTTGGTCTGCCATTCGCAGTGGTTTTATTACGCGGCAAATGGGATGAATGGACCCCTGGCGAGCACAATGGCACCTTCCGTGGTAACAACCATGCATTCGTGACTGCCGCAGCTGCACTAGAAGAGTTTTGGCAAGATGATAGTTTTTCAAAAACTGTACGCGAAAAAGGCGACATCATTGCTGAACGCATGCAGCAAATCACCAAACGTCATAGCCAGCATGGCCTATTCTTTAAAGGCCGCGGCATGATGATTGGTATCAGCTGCCCAAATGGTGACATCGCAGCTGATATCTGTGAGCACGCCTTTAATAATGGCTTAGTAATTGAGACCAGTGGCGCCCACAGCGAAGTCGTCAAATGCCTTTGCCCACTGACCATCACCCATGAGCAAATTCATACTGCCATGGATATTTTAGACAACGCTTTTGATGCAGTACTTGCTGCTCAATAATTTCACTAACGCGTTTTTAACCTTATTTTGCGTAGCGTCTGTAATAGCTCAGACGTTGCGCTTACAGGAGTTTTACCAATGATTGTACGTACCCTAAAAGAAGCAGAAAACAGCGAACGCCGTGTTGTCTCAGAAAACTGGGAAAGCACACGCATGCTACTGAAAGATGACAATATGGGTTTTTCATTCCATATCACTACTATTTATGCCAACACTGAAACTCACATTTGGTACCAAAACCACTTAGAGTCAGTGTACTGCATGAGCGGCAACGGTGAGATTGAAACCTTAGCTGACGGTAAAGTTTACAAAATCGAACCCGGCACACTTTATATTCTCGATAAACACGATGAGCATTTATTGCGCGGCGGTAGCGAGGACATGAAAATGGCTTGCGTGTTTAACCCACCACTCAATGGTAAAGAAGTCCATGATGAAAATGGTGTGTACCCACTTTAACCCCCATTAAGTGGTTCAGCGTGAAAAATTCAAGCGGTGCTAGTTATTCTGGTACCGCTTTATTACACTTCAAGTATCCTTGCCACTTACACGCTTGGTGGCGATACACAAGGCTATGAGCTACGCATCCTGCGTATGACTCACCTCAAATGACTCACTTAATTTAGAACGGACGCACATTCATGCATACCGTAGAAAAAATTGGCGGCACTTCAATGAGCTGCTTCAAAGACCTGTTAGATAATATTTTCTTAGCTAAACACCCCAAACATGGTCTTTATCAACGTATTTTCGTAGTGTCAGCCTATAGCGGCATGACTAACCAGCTGTTAGAGCACAAGAAAACCGGTGAACCAGGGGTTTATCAACGTTTTGCTGAAGCCAGCGGTGAAAAAGCTTGGCAAGAGCCTTTAGAGCAAGTGCGCGAAGCAATGTTGACGAAAAACCAAGAGATCTTCGCACACAACACTCATGCTTTAGAGCAAGCCAACCAATTTATTAATACTCGTATCGCAGACTGCACAGAAGTAATGCACAGCCTGCATCAACTGTGTCACTTTGGCCATTTCCAACTGGCCGAACACCTCATGAAAGTCCGCGAAATGCTGGCTTCTTTAGGTGAGGCGCACAGTGCCTTTAATACCGCCTTAGCCCTTAAGTTAGAAGGCATTAATGCACGCTTTGCCGATTTAACTGGTTGGGAAGCGTCTGAACCTATGCCCTTTGAAAAGATGATCGAACATCATTTCAAGGACATCGATTTCAGCAAAGAGATGGTTATTGCACCGGGCTATACTCACTGCACTGAAGGTCTCATGAACACCTTTGATCGCGGTTATACAGAGATCACTTTTGCACAAATCGCTGCTGCTACAGGGGCTAAAGAAGCCATTATTCACAAAGAATTCCACTTGAGTACAGCGGATCCAAACCTAGTAGGTGCAGACAAAGTCGTTACCATCGGCATGACGAACTACGATGTAGCAGATCAACTATCAAACTTAGGCATGGAAGCAATTCACCCTCGTGCAGGTAAAACCTTACGCCGTGCCGGCGTGGAACTACGTATTAAAAATGCTTTTGAGCCGGAAGATGCTGGTACCTTAATTAGTCAAGACTACGCCAGTACCACTCCCCGTGTAGAAATCATTGCTGGACGCAAAGATGTGTTCGGCATTGAAGTGTTTGACCAAGAAATGCTTGGTGATTTAAGTTATGACACTGAAATCACCAACATTATCAAACAGCTCAGACTGTATGTAGTGAATAAATCCCGTGATGCTAACAGCATTACTTATTACTGCGCTGGTTCACGCAAAATTATTAACCGTGCCGCACGCTTGATTGAAGAATATTACTCTAGCGCTGAAGTCACAGTACATAACGTTGCGATTGTGTCAGCTATCGGCTCCAATATGAAAGTTGGAGGAATTCTGGCTAAAACTGCAACAGCCCTAGCGGATGCTGGTATCAGCGTACAAGCACTACAACAAACCATTCGTCAGGTGGAAATGCAAATTACTGTTCAAGAAAGTGATTATGATGCAGCCATTATTGCTCTGCACCGTGCACTGATTGAACCAGAAAACTACACTGATGTGATTGTTGCTCCTGAAGAGGCTGAAGCCTAATTAGAGCCCCCAGCTCGTCGTAACTGAGGAGCTGGGGACTAGCTTTACAATTTTAACAATTGCTAGCAAAATTCCCCCATCTTTTAGGTGGTGGGATGAATGCGCTTTTGATCTTGCCTTTCACATGATGAAATAAGTACGGTGTAATCTTACAAGCCTGTAGTGATTTCCTTAAGATACTCCACGATTCAGTAATCCTTTTTGCGCTCCACGTGTTGCTGCGTTAAGATTGCAACACTTTTCTAACGCTTTAAAGGACGTCGCAATGAACCGTGTTTTGTACCCGGGAACCTTCGACCCAATCACTCGCGGCCACAGCGATCTCATTGAGCGTGCTGCGCGTATTTTTGATCATGTGATTGTCGCTGTTGCTGCTAGCCCGAAGAAAAAACCACTTTTTGAGTTGGAACAACGTGTCATTTTAGCTCAAGAAGTAACCGCTCACTTACCCAATGTAGAAGTGATCGGTTTTGATAACTTGTTAGCTCACTTTGTAAAAGAAGTTAATGCCAACATTTTAATGCGTGGTTTACGCGCAGTGTCAGACTTTGAGTATGAATTCCAACTCGCTAACATGAACCGTAAGTTAGCACCCGATGTGGAAAGTTTATTCCTTACCCCGTCAGAGAAGTACTCATTTATTTCGTCCACTTTAGTGCGTGAAATTGCTGCACTCAACGGTGATATTTCTGAGTTCGTCCACCCTGTTGTATCCCGTGCTCTGGCAGAACGCTATAAAAAATGATTTATGCCAAGCATGATCCCTCATGCTTGGTGCTGACTTAGATTGCGGCACACTCTGTGCCATCACTACTCTTATAGGAGTTGCTCCATGTCATTAATCATTACGGATGACTGCATTAACTGTGACGTCTGTGAACCAGAATGCCCCAACAGTGCTATTTCACAAGGTGAGGAAATCTATGAAATTGATCCGAACCTCTGCACTGAATGTGTTGGTCATTATGACGAACCACAATGTCAGCAAGTATGCCCGGTTGACTGTATTCCATTGGATCCAAATAATGTGGAAAGCCAAGAAGAACTGATGGAAAAATACAAAATCATTACTGGGCAGGCTTAATTATACAATGCGCTGGTTATCAACAATTGCACTGCATGTGCTTTTGCTATGGTCGGTTACAGCTACAGCTGCACAGCCTCCTAAACAAGCCTATGTCAGTAGTGCTCATCCTTTAGCCAGCGCAGCCGGTATTGAAATCCTTAAGCAAGGCGGTAACGCTACTGATGCAGCCATTGCAGTTACTGCAGCATTAGCCGTAGTTGAACCTTATGGCTCTGGTCTCGGTGGCGGCGGATTTTACTTACTCCGTCATGCTGGCAAGAAAACAAACTACCAATTTCTCGATGCACGCGAGCGCGCACCCTTAGCGGCACATGCAAACCTTTACCGAATAAATGGTGTAGTAAGCACAAAATTATCTCTAGATGGCCCCCTCGCAGCTGCCATTCCCGGTATTCCTGCAGCGCTAGATGAATTAAGCCAAAAACATGGCCGCCTCTCTTTAGCTGAAAACCTCGCACCAGCCATTGCACTGGCCCGTAATGGTTTTGCCATTGATAAGGTCTACCAAGAACGTGCAAGCTGGCGTTTAGCAGCTCTGCAAAAAGACCCAGAATCAGCCCGCATCTTTCTTGATCAACAACAGCTCCCAAAGACAGGCTGGATTTTACGTCAACCCGACCTAGCCAATACTTTAAGTCTGCTGGCTGCTCAGGGCGCAAAAAGTTTTTATCAGGGGCCTTTTGCCGAAAAACTGGTTCAAAACATACAAAATGCTGGTGGCATCTGGTCGCTCAAAGATTTAGCTCTATATCAAGTCAAATGGCGCCAACCACTCATTGTACCTTTAGCCGAACAACGCCAACTCATCACCGCACCGCCGCCCTCTGCCGGTGGCATTGCCATTGCACAAAGTTTGTTAATGCTACAACGTTTACCTTGGCAACAAGCCAAACCTGCACAACGTGCACATTACCTTGCAGAGGTCTTTCGACGCGCTTATCGTGACCGCAGTCTTTTAGGTGATCCTGACTTCATCAATAATCCCATTGATGCCCTGTTAGCACGCCAACACATTGTACAGATGGCCGATAGTATTCAAGTTGACCAAGCTACGCCAAGCAGCCATTTACCCCCCGGCTCAGTACTGTATGAAGGGGACCATACCACCCACTTTGCAATACTGGACCAACAAGGTAACGCAGTCGCAGCAACGCTTTCATTAAATATGATGTTTGGTGCGGCCTTTACTGTACCTGAAACAGGCGTGCTACTGAATGATGAAATGGATGACTTTGCTGCAGATGTACAAGGCAGTAATGCCTATGGTTTGATAGGTAGCCAAGTCAATTCAATTCAAGCAGGCAAGCGTCCACTGTCATCCATGAGTCCGAGCTTTCTGGAGGGACCGCATGAGTTTGCCGCGTTTGGCACACCCGGTGGCAGTCGCATCCCCAGTATGAATGTGCTCGCTATGCTGGAGTTTCTTAATGGCAAAGCACCCCAACAATGGGTTGCAAGCCCACGTATTCATCATCAGTACTTCCCCGATGTGCTCGGTTTTGAACCTGGCGCACTCACCGAGCAACAACAACAGCGCTTGGTAAAGCAAGGCCATGAAGTTAAGGAACTGACCCGCAACTACGGCAATCAACAAGTTCTATGGTGGCAAAAAGACTCAGGCCACAGCGCCGCTGCCAGTGACCCTCGTGGATCTGGTGCCAGCTTAAGTCACTGACGCTCTAATTGGAATAATGCATTTTTATGAGTGGAAACTCATCGTCGTCACCACCTAGGCGGCGCACTTCCCGCAAAAGTTCATTTTCACCAACCAAGCCCAATTGCAGAACGTTACGTAAGCTTTGTGTAATACGGCTAGCATAACCTAAATCATTCATCAGGGAACTGGCCTGCAAATTATCTAGATCTTGGCTGCGCACCTCACTAAAAATACGGAGTCGGAAGTCTGCATCAAACTTAGACGACTGCCCATCGACCCAATCTAAGCGGCTACGCCACACATCATCAGGTAAGTCTAAACGCCCCACCTCACGCACCTGACGTAATACCCAGAGCAAATGCCGACGTAAGTCCAAATAATGGCTGTGTACTATTGAGCTGTCGTCCCGCAAATAACGACCCATATTTTTCTGCAAATGCTTAGCATCTTTCACCGCATCTACCAACTGTAAGGCTACCACTTGGCAGGTCATCCAAAATTGCTGATGCTCTTCATCTAGATGCGCATCTAAGCGGCTCATAAAACCGAGGAGATCTGAATACACTCCCTTAATATGCCGTTGGTACAACTCCTCAGCATCCATACCATCTGCATCATCAGGCCGTGCATTTAAACGCGCCTCATCAACTTTAACATTAGAAAGCTGCTCAATCGGCTGATATAAAGCATGACAGATTACTTCTAAACTCAAGCGACCTAAGTGCTGTAACTCTTGCACCACTGCACGCGAAGCAGTATCCACGGAAGTTAATGCAGCATCGCTTAAATAACGTGCACGACTTTCTTGCGGCACACGCAACTCAACAACCGCGGTCCGCCCTGTTTTAAGGTCTGGAATCAGCACACTCGGCTCTGCACGATCCGGTAAAAACTTATACAACCAAGCCTCTAAATGATGCTGCCAAGGCCAAAATAAAACTACGCCAATAATATTAAATAACGTTTGAAACAATGCTAGCTGCAGCAAAGTGTTATCACCTGCTCCTAAAGCACCCATCACCCAATGTGATAACCAGGTCAGCGGGTTCAATAAAGCAAAAGTCACCAGCGCAGTAAAAAAGTTGAACAGCACATGAACCAAAGCCAAACGCTGCCCACCACGGTTGCCACCTAGCCAACCGACCACAGCTGTAGTTATGCTGCTCCCCACATTACCACCGATAGCGATAGCCATGGCTTGCCAAAGTTCAATTTGTCCTCCTGCTAATGCAGCTAACGCTAACATGATGGTTGCATGACTGGACTGTAAAACAGCAGTTAAAGCCAAACCAATAGCAATAAATATCAACTGGCTGAATAGACCACTCTCTACTTGCTCAGTCATATCAATGCTATTACCAAAAGCATTAAAGCCGCCCTTAATCTCATCAATTCCCATAAAAATAAAAGCAATACCTAGCACAATACGTCCAGCTGCTTTACTTTTAGGGCCATTGAAACCAGCGAGCACGCCAAATACCAGCAAGGGCAAGGCCAATGGGCTTAAGCTAAAATTTTGTCCGGCAGCTGCCAATAACCAAATGCCTGCACTCGCTCCCAAGTTAGTTCCTAATAAAATAGAAATACCACCGGCTAGCTGAATTAAACCTGTACTGATAAAAGCAATCGTCAATAAAGACATTAAGGTAGTAGACTGCAGCACCATAGTGCCACCGACACCAAATAGAAAACCTTTAAAGGGCGTAGCAGTGCTGCGCTCTAAAAGCTGTTCCAAGCGGCCTCCAGCAAGCTCTTTCAGCCCTTCCTCTAAACACTGCATCCCAAATAAAAACAAAGCCAAACCGGCACACAACTGTAACCAGCCGGAACTGTATAGAAAGCTCACGCCTAACACAGACAGAGCCAATATGGGCAGCAACAACGACTTCAACTTGTCCATACACTCACCAAAGCGCAGACCGTTAATTTGGAAAGCAGCATCTCACTTAGAGATACTGTTTAGGATGTTTTATACCTTTGATTGACATCCTCCCCGACCTAAAGGACGGAGATTCCTACTGCTAGACGACCATGTCCGGCCGCGAGAATGTTCCGTGCCGCGTTGATATCGCGATCGTGGGTGACACCACACCACTGCACGTCCATTCTCTTATTCCAAGCCCTGCGATACCTTTCGGCCTCGACCCGGGCAAGCTGCCACAACTCGAACAGGTTTGGGTGTGTATACCTCGTCAATGTCCTTAAAAACAATGCCTGCGTGAGCGCATTTATAGTCCAGCATTGTTTTTAATTGACCCCAGCCAGCATCTAAAACTGATCTTACGCGATTTTGATAATTTCATCGTAAACAGCAAGCTCTATGCATTGAACCTTACAGCGCCGCTATATAGATCATGCCTCACACTTAAGATGCGAGGTCTAGATCATGGATTAGATATTAAACGCACGGCACTAAGCCAGAAAGGTTTAATTTTGACAGCGAGAACAAAAGACGCTTGCGCGTTGCCCCAACTTCACTTCCCTTAATTCACGTCCACACACTAAACAAGGTTGTCCGGCACGACCATAAACAAAAAGCTTTTGCTGGAAGTAACCAGGTTTACCGTCACCACCGACAAAATCACGCAGCGTGGTTCCTCCCTGCTCAATAGCGACAGCAAGTACGCGCTTAATCTCCGCGGTGAGCTTAGCGTAGCGTGCTTTGGAAACACTACCCGCCTCACGCCGCGGATCAATACCGGCAGCAAATAAGGCTTCGGTAGCGTAAATATTACCTACGCCAACCACTATCGCATTATCCATAATGAACGGCTTTATCGACATACTACGACCACGGGAGCGCTCGTAAAGGTGGTCCTCAGAAAAAGCCTCAGATAACGGCTCGGGCCCTAATTTTTGCAGTAATTTATGCTGTAAGGGCGGCTCGCTACTCCATAGCATGGCGCCAAAACGACGGGGGTCGGTATAACGCAGGACTAATCCCGACTCTAGCTCAATGTCCATATGGTCGTGCTTTTCCACCGGAGTACCCATTTCAACCATTCTCAGGCTCCCCGACATCCCCAAATGACCAATTAAAGTCCCCACTTCTGCACCAATCAGCAGATATTTAGCTCGACGCTCCACACTGACGATTTTCTGTCCAGATAAACGTACGTCTAAATCTGCTGGGATTGGCCAACGTAACCGTGGATTGCGCACCACTACTCGCACAACCCGCTGCCCAATGAGGTGCGGAGCAATACCACGACGTGTGGTTTCAACTTCTGGCAGTTCAGGCACAGTTAGTTACGCTTAATCACAAAGGTTTTCAATTGCGTATGCCCCGGCAACTCCATGAACAACTCATCCCCTTCTTGCAATGGCCCCACTCCTGCTGGTGTCCCAGTTAAAATCACATCTCCAGGTAGTAATGAAAACTGGCCTGCAATATGCTGTATCAATGGAATAATAGGATACAACATTTCTGCACTATTACTGTCTTGACGCACTTCACCATTAATAGTTAAACGCACATCAATATCAGTAGTATCTGGCACCGTAAACCTTGAAACGAAAGGTGCAAGTACACAAGCCCCGTCAAAGGATTTTGCCACTTCCCATGGCCAGCCTTTCTTTTTTAATTTATCTTGCACATCACGCAACGTAAGATCTAGCGCTGGAGCAAAGCCTGAAATTGCCTCTAACACCTCGTCTTCATTCGGTTGACGCGATAAAGGCTTACCAATCAATACCGCAATCTCAACTTCATAGTGCACAGCACCTCGATCATGAGGAATATGGAATCCCCCTTCCGCAGATACCACACTACTACCGGGCTTAATAAACAATAATGGTTCGTTAGGAATAGGATTATTCAACTCTTTTGCGTGAGCAGCATAGTTACGCCCTACACATACCACTTTACCCGCAGGAAAATGAATACGCGTACCATCAGTGTACTGGTGTTGATAACTCATAGAAAACCTTCAAAATCTAAAAATAACTGGCTACCAAAATTAACCGGAAACAAAACTTAAACTGGGAAAATTTTACCTGGGTTCATAATGCCATTTGGATCGAACACCGCTTTAATTGCTTGCATATAAGCCACTTCTTCAGCTGAACGGCTGTAATGCAAGTAATCACGCTTAGTCATACCCACACCATGCTCCGCAGAAATTGAACCGTTGTATTTTTGTACCGTTTCAAACACCCACTGATTTACCACAGCGCACTGTGCAAAAAACTCATCTTTATCCAGATGATCGGGTTTCAGGATATTTAAGTGCAAGTTACCGTCACCGATATGACCAAACCACACCACTTCAAAATCGGGGTAGTTTTTCTCAACAATTTCGTCAATATCACGTAAAAATGCTGGAACCTGACCAACGGTTACCGAAATATCATTTTTATAAGGTGTCCAATGTGCAATGGTTTCAGAAATATATTCACGCAACTTCCACAGATTTTCTAACTGCTGCTCACTTTGGCTCATAACGCCATCTAATACCCAACCCTGTTCAACACAGTGCTCAAAAGTATTCAGAGCTTGCTCAGCCACTTCATCATTGATCGCTTCAAATTCAAGTAAAGCATAGAACGGACACTCTGTTACAAAAGGAGCCGGCACATCACCACGCGCCAATACTTTTGCTAAAGCTTTGTCGGAAAAAAACTCAAAGGCAGTCAAATCTAAACTGTTCTGAAAGGCATGCAAGACCGGCATGATCGATTCAAAATCAGGTGCACCTAAAACGAGTGCGGTAAGATTCTTAGGAGCGCGATCTAAACGCATTGTTGCTTCAACAACAAAACCTAAAGTACCTTCGGCACCAATAAAGAGCTGACGTAAATCGTAGCCTGTAGCGTTTTTAATCAAATCTTTATTAAGCTCAAGTACGTCACCTTTACCGGTAACGACTTTCATTCCAGCTACCCAGTTACGCGTCATGCCATAACGGATCACTTTAATACCACCTGCGTTGGTACCAATATTACCGCCAATTTGACTCGACCCTGCCGAAGCAAAGTCCACCGGATAGTACAACCCTTTATCTTCTGCAAACTCTTGCAACTGTTGAGTCACGACACCTGGCTGACAAACTACCGTGCGATCAACCTCATTAAAGGCCAAAATTTTATTCATATTATCGAACGACACGACCACTTCACCATTGGCTGCAACCGCCCCTGCAGACAACCCCGTTCGCCCTCCGGAAGGTACCAACGCCACTTGATGCTGATTGGCCCAACGCACAATTGCTTGTACTTGCTCAATGCTTTTAGGAAATACAATCGCTAAGGGCGCTGGAGCAAAATGCTTGGTCCAATCTTTACCGTATGCGTCTAAGGCATCCGCGTCAGTAAGTACTTTACCTGCATCAACAAGGGTTTTAAGCGCTTCAATTAGAGCGAGATCGGTCATTTTGTACACTCTCAAACTGTTCATGATCTGCCTGAAGACTCTTCACGTCATAAGGCTGGCTATTTTTTCTGCTGCTTATGGTAGCATGGACACCCCGCTAGTCGCGCCTCACGCCGATTCCCGGGCCGGCTTTTTTTATTTTGCCGTTCCGGTCAGTTCTCACTGTCCGTCAACTTGCCATTCACATTAGGACAACAGGTCTACGCAGATGAGTAAAACATCGCTTGATAAAAGCAAAATTCGTTTTCTTCTTCTTGAAGGTGTTCATCAGAACGCAATTGATACACTCAATGCCGCTGGATATACCAACATTGAGTATATTACCGGTGCATTACCAGAAGCAGAATTAAAAGAAAAAATCGCCGATGCCCACTTTGTAGGTATCCGCTCCCGCACCCAACTCACCGAGGACGTTTTTGAGTGCGCTAAAAAATTGGTTGCAGTAGGTTGCTTCTGTATTGGTACAAACCAAGTCGACCTCAATGCCGCTCGTGAGCGTGGTATTGCAGTGTTTAACGCACCTTACTCTAACACCCGCTCAGTCGCTGAGTTGGTCTTAGCCCAAGCAATTATGCTGATGCGTGGTATTCCACAGCGTAACGCTGCTTGCCACCGTGGTGGTTGGATGAAAAGTGCTACCGGCTCTTATGAAGTTCGCGGTAAAAAACTCGGTATCATCGGTTACGGCTCTATCGGTACCCAGCTGTCCGTATTAGCTGAAGCCTTAGGTATGGACGTGTACTACTACGACGTAATCGCCAAACTACCACTGGGCAATGCAACTCAAGTCGCTACTTTAGACGAACTGTTAGCAATGTCTGACATTGTTTCCCTGCACGTTCCTGAGCTGCCATCTACAGCTTGGATGATTGGTGAAAAAGAAATTCGCACCATGAAAAAAGGCAGTATTTTGATGAACGCTGCGCGTGGTACGGTCGTTGTGATCGAAGCCTTAGCTGAAGCAATCAAAGACGGCCACTTAGGTGGTGCTGCTATTGATGTTTTCCCAGTTGAGCCTCGTGCTAACGGTGAAGAGTTTGAAAGCCCACTGCGTGGTTTTGACAATGTGATCTTAACCCCACACATTGGTGGTTCAACTCAAGAAGCACAAGCCAATATTGGTCTAGAAGTTGCTGAAAAACTGGTTAAGTACAGCGATAATGGTACCTCTGTATCGTCTGTGAATTTCCCCGAGATGTCACTGCCTTCTCACCCAGGCAAGCATCGTATCCTGCATATTCACCAGAATATCCCAGGTGTTATGGGCGCGATTAACAAAGTATTTGCTGACAACAAAATTAACGTTTCTGGTCAGTTCTTACGCACTGACGAAGCCGTAGGCTATGTTGTCATCGATATTGACGCAGAGCATTCTGAACTTGCGTTAGGAAAGCTACAAGAAGTTGAAGGCACGATGCGCTGCCGTATTCTGTACTAAGTGCTATAGATTGCGCCAAAAAAAGGGGAGCTATTATAGCTTCCCTTTTTACTGCCTAACCTACCACTAGCGTAATTTTAGAACACCACTTAAACGAGACCTGTCTATTCAGTTTCGTTTTATTATGCCCGCCGCAAAAACCAGCCTGTAATCGATAAACGCTCGCGCTGCACAGGCAATACCTCGTGGGCTAAATCCGCAGACATAAACACTACTAATGTCCCCGCCTGTGGTGGTACTTCATGCACGTGCTCATGCTCTAAATAAATACGTAATTCACCACCATCCTCTGGTAACCAGTTGTCATTTAAGTACGCGATACAAGTTACTATACGGCGATCATCATCACGAAAACGATCCACATGCTTCTTATAAAAAGCACCTGGTGAATATAAAGCAAAGTGGCATTCCAACTCATCTAAGCCTAAAAACAAAGTTCGATTAAGTGCAGCTCGTAACTGCTCCATCAGCTCCAAATAACGATCAACTGCGGTATTTTGCCCCTGCTCTAACCACTGTATTTTATCGCCACGAATCCCCGTATTAACTGCTTTAGCATTGCCACGCCCAATACCAGCAGCTTCTAATTGACCTTTTTCTGCACGATGACGGCACTCTTCTGCCAGTTGCGCTGTCAGATCTTCAGGAGTAAAAGCTGCTTGCTGTGACCAACCCTTTGTTGCTAAGTCGTCCACGATCCGTTCAAATAACGGTGTGATTGCTAATGTATTCATTTTCACCACAAAAAAGAACTTAAGATGTACGCTATAAAAGCCGCCATTAACTGTGAGTCAGCTCACCTAATTATTAATTAACCTATATATACTGCTACAACCGCTGTGCAAAACCTTTTTCTTACATAAATGATAGCTTTAACAAAAACACTCTACATTTACGTAAGAAAAAGGTTTAACTTACAAGCTCTATTTATTGAGAATTTATATGCGCTATTTATTAACTTTTTGTCTATTTATCAGTAGCTTCAACAGCTTTGCTGATATATACGACAGCTTGTATGAAAAAGCTGGCTGGCCGCAACAACAAGCCCACTTTGCTAGCGCCGTGAAACACACTCAGCTTCGCTATCAAGACACACTACCTAATGTTATTTATCAAGCTTTAGTCGAAAATAGCAATCAACGCTTTGCTATTGAAGCGATGCATCAGCGCGGCCAAAAGGCTTTGCGACAACAATTGGACAATCCTACATCTGCTTTAGAGTTCTTTGAGTCGACCACAGGGAGGAAAGTTGTTGCCGCAGAAATTGCTGCCTCACATCCAGAACAACTCAACCATTATGCAGCAGGCTTACCTTTAATCCACGCAGAAGCTACACGGCGCTTATTAATCCGCCACCTCAGTCAAATCTTACCTGCAAGCCAAGCTGGCGCTGATGTATCCTTAGCCTTAGGCAGTGTAGCTGCAGACAGTCTCAGCCAAATGCTCCCAGGTCTCATGAGTACAGAGCAAACTAAGGCTCTACTTAATACGCAACGTCAGCGTTTAATCAACGAAATTGACACGCATATCGATAACACTTTACTGCATATTTACCGAAACTTATCCGATGCTGAACTGGAAGAGTTTGTTAATTTTGCACAATCTAATGCTGGACAAGCTTATTACCAAGCTGCTTTAAAAACCTTACAAGCTAGCTTAGGCGAGGAAACTTGATACCCTCCCTTAAAAGGATTAGAGATTCTTACTGCTAAACGGCAGTGAACGGCTGCAAGACTATTCTGAGCTGCGCGTATATCGCGACCCTGAACGATATACCACACCCTCTGCACGCTAACTCTCTTACTCCAAGCGCTGTAATACCCATTAGCCTGCTGTCAGGCAGTGCACTACAACAATTGCAAACTTAAGCTCGGCCACTTAATTGTCATAAAGCACTCAAGTCAACTCTTTACTTAAAAACATAAACATCGAATCACGCACGCTTGGACGTTCATTCACTAAGTGATGCCGCGCTTGAGGTAAACGTAAAATTTTGGGCTGATAAAACTTATCTGTTAGCACCTCTAAGTTATATTGCCAATCAACAGTCATATCAGCCTCACCTTGCACAATAATTGGACTGTGACGACTGGGTTGTCTTTGTTCAATATAATGAATCCATTGTGCTAAAGCCCCCACCCATGCAGTAGGTAGTATTCTGGCTTGTAAAGGATCCTGTTGCCGCACAAACTCAATAAATTTCTGATCACTAGTATTGTCTGAGTAACGCCGAGGAATACTGCTGCGAAAAGGTTTAATCAGCTGATATAAAAATTTAGATTGCTGCCATGCTCGCGGTCGAACCAATGGAGCTAATAAAATTGTCTGACCCAGTTCACTGATGGGCTGTTGAGTCAATAAATAATCTAGCGCAATTGCTGCACCTGTACTTTGACCAAGAATATGCCATGGCTTGGGTAGACCGAGCTGTAAAGCTTTCGCCAGCATCGCCTGCAGCACTACCTGATACTCTTGAAAACTATTGATGCTAGCTCTAGGCCCTGTAGATAAACCATGCCCAGGTAAGTCGCAAGACAATACAGCAAAACCTTGCTCTAATGCCCATTGAAAAACATTGCCATACAATCCCATGTGGTCATAATAACCATGCAAAACCAAAAGCGTTGCCACTGGTGCTACAGGCCGACATATTTGCATTGCAATGCGATAATCACCCACTTGAGCCATACCCAAGCGGCAATCCAAGTCACTATGAGTGTATCCATAATCAATTTGATAAAACCGACGCCATACCGATGCCAATACTGGATCAACACTCTGCCTATCTAACTCAGGCAACATACGTTGCAAAGCTTGTAGCTCGAATTTAAGCATCAATCGACACCTTTACTGAATCGTTCCTGCGACATTCTGTAGCCTATGGATTTTGTTCTGCTCATGGCACCCTATACTACCTTGTCTGTGTGATAGCTATGAAACGACTTACCGTGAAAAAAATACTGATAGGCATTGCTATTGCGCTGTGGTTAGGTTCCATGCTCACTGGTTTATGGTGGTATAAAACACGTTTTATCCGACCTTTCAGTGAAACCACCGCTGTCTTTAGCGGCCAAACATTGCGTTTACCCGAGAATATAGCAGGTGCTGGTAAAATTCGTTTTGTCCATTTTTGGGATCCAAGTTGCCCATGCAATGTGGGTAACCAGCAACACCTCGTGGAATTGATTGAGCACTACGCCGATGAAGTGGATTTTTATCACTTACAAAAACCTGGCAGCCATGGCCAGCTGCCAAAAGCATTAAGCAGTTTGCGCCACCTCAGTGGTTTACCAGGAACAGAACAACTGCCTGCCAGCCCTGCTGTAGCTATTTGGAATCGTGTTGGAGAGTTGTCCTACTTTGGTCCTTACAGTGAAGGTGCCGTATGCAATTCTAGCAACAGTTTTATCGAGCCTATTTTGAATGCACTCATTGAAAACCGACCAGTGGCCGCCGCAAACACCCTAGCAGTGGGCTGCTTTTGTGACTGGAATCACAAAATTAAGTAGTTTAACTACAAAACATGCTAGAATACCTGCTCTTATTTGGGTGCAGCAGAGAGTATCTACTCTGCTGCAGCTCTGGAGCACAGGAATAATGGAACCGCACCCACTATACCAAAAAATATTACGTGACCATCACCTTTTTTCAGCGCTCAACGATACTCAGTTAAAACAACTACTCAATGAGAGCCAGCTCATTAATTTAGAGAAAGGCGACTACATATTTCGCCAAGGTGAACCTTGTCATCATTTCTGCTTTATTGTCTCCGGTAGCGTTAAAATCTATCGCCTAACACCTGATGGGCAAGAAAAAGTATTTGAAGTCCTTGGCGCGCATCAAACCTTTGCTGAAGCCATGATGTTTATGGGACAAGGCTGCTATGTGGCAACAGCACAAGCGGTATTACCGACCCAGTTGCTGATGATATCTAACACAGCTTACACCCACTTATTACGCATAAACCCCGATGCATCCATGGCCTTGTTAGCTGAGCTATCGACGCGTATTCATCAACGCTTAAACGATATTGAAATACTTTCGTTAAAAAATGCAACTCACCGAGTCATTCGATATATTTTATCGCAAGTATTACGAGCATGCGCACATTGCAATACCGACAGTTTTGAACTGCCAGTTGCTAAGCGTTTAGTAGCCAGTCACCTGTCCATTCAGCCCGAAACTTTTTCTCGTATTATTCATCACCTCAGCGATGAAGGGATTATTCGTGTTGAAGGTCGGTTGATTTGTATTTTAGATCGTGACCGTTTAGAAAGCTACGAGTAAGCATTGACATCCTCCCCCGACCTAAAGAACGAGGATTCCTAGTGCTAGACGACCATGCCCGGCCGTAAGAATGTTACGTGCCGCGTTGGTATCGCGATCGTGGGTGACACCACACCCACTGCACACCCATTCTCTTATTCCAAGTCCTGCGATACCTTTCGGCCTCGATTCGGGCAAGTTGCCACAACTCGAAAAGGCTTGAGTGGTGTATGCCTAGTCAATTTCTTTAAAAATATGGTAGACCTGCCCGCTTTTCCATTGCGCTGCACCTGTATTGACGGGTATCCAGCGTGAGGGCATACACCGCCTGATTTGCACCAGTAAGAGGTTAAGGGGCTGCTTACGCAGCCTTCGCTATAAACACACTGCTTTAAATAAACAAGGCGCTCATGCTCTACCGCCTTAAAGAAATTAACGTATAGGCCGCTGCCCCTAATTATAGGGAACAGCGGCAACATAAATGCTTTTAGAAAACAGGAACGACCGCACCTTGGTACTTCTCATTGATAAAGTCTTTTGTTGCATCACTGCGTAGAGCTTTAACCAACTTCTGTACGGCTTCACTGTCTTTATTGTCTTCGCGTGTCACCAGAATATTTACATACGGTGAGTCAGCCCCTTCGATCGCCAAAGCATCCTCACTTGGATTAAGGCCTGCTTCTAAAGCGTAGTTAGTATTGATTAAAGCCAAATCAACCTGATTTAAAACTCGTGGCAAGGTCGCTGCTTCTAACTCACGCACTTTAACGTTCTTCGGATTATCGGCAATATCACGTGGCGTTGCAGTAATCCCTGCGTCTTCTTTAAGGGTCAGTACACCTGCTGCTTGCAACAATAACAAGGCGCGGCCACCATTTGTTGCATCATTAGGAATAACAACATTAGCGCCTTGCTTTAAATCATCCAACTGAGTCACTTTGCTAGAGTAAGCACCAAAGGGTTCAATATGCACCCCTGCAACACTCACCAAAGTGGTACCTTTCGTTTTATTAAATTCATCCAAGTATGGCTGATGTTGAAAGAAGTTCGCGTCTAAGCGCTTTTCCGCCACCTGTACATTCGGCTGCACATAATCAGTAAAGACTTTAACGTCGAGCTCTACACCTTGCTCAGATAAAGTTGGCTTTAAAAACTCTAAAATCTCAGCATGGGGCACAGGTGTTGCTGCAACTTGTAAAGGTTCAGCTTGTACAGCAAAAGCGCTCAAGGCGGCTAAAGCCAATAATGTTTTTTTCATAAATGCTCCAAAATGTGAGTGATATGCCGCTACTGGGCTTGTTTTATGGTCACTTTCTTGAAAACCGTAACACAAGACGATCGCCAACACTTTGTAAAACCTGCACCAACAATAACAGTAAAACCACAGTCACAACCATAACATCAGTTTGGAAACGCTGATAGCCAAAGCGAATGGCTAAATCTCCTAAGCCGCCAGCTCCTACTACACCGGCCATCGCAGTATAAGACACCAAAGTAATAGCCGTTACTGTCGTTGCAGCAATAATGCCAGGGCGTGCTTCCGGCAATAAAGCATTAAAAATAATCTGTCGAGTACTGGCTCCCATCGCTTGAGTAGCTTCAATAATCCCGCGATCCACCTCTCGTAATGCGGTTTCCACCAGCCGCGCAAAAAACGGTGTTGTCCCAACCACCAGTGGTGGAATTGCTCCTGCCACGCCCAGTGATGTACCTGTCATAACCACTGTAATTGGAATCATGACTATCAGTAATATAATAAAAGGCAATGAACGCAACACGTTCACTACAAAAGATAAAGTGGCATAAAAAATACGGTGTTCAAACATCTGTCGAGGGCTCACTAAAAATAGCAAAATACCCATCGGCAATCCCAGCAACACAGTAAATAATAAAGATCCGCCTAGCATTAACAGCGTATCAACTGTAGCCAGCCAAATTTCATACCAATCAATATTTATCAGCAACTCACTCATGGGCGTAAAACCTCGACATGCACACCGGCATCACGTAATTGTTGTTCAGCCAATTGTTCTTTACCACCGGTTAACGCTAAGGTGAGCTGACCACAGGCCTGATCTTTAATTCGACCAATACGGCCCGCTAAAATACTGTAGTCCACTCCTGTCTCTCGAGCCACCTTTCCGAGTAAAGGCGCATAGGTGCTCTCCCCCAAAAAAGTTAAACGCACAATGCGTCCACTGACTTTTTGATACTCCTCCTCACGAGAGATATCCGGATCTTCTTCAGACTCTTGGACAAAACGTTGAGTGGTTTCATGCTTTGGATGTAAAAATACATCACTGACCTGACCGCTCTCAACAATCACACCCGCATCCATAACACCAACACGATCACAAACACGGCGAATCACATCCATTTCATGGGTGATCAACACAATGGTTAACCCCAACTCTCGATTAATCTCAACCAGCAATTGCAGAACCTGTGCTGTAGTTTGTGGATCTAAAGCACTGGTGGCCTCATCACATAACAGTATTTTAGGATCAGTCGCTAAAGCTCGTGCAATCCCTACTCGTTGTTTTTGTCCGCCCGATAACTGTGCAGGATATTTATTGGCATGCTCACTTAAGCCAACACGACTCAACAGTTCTGTTACGCGCTGTTTAATCTGCACACCACTCAGCTCTCCAGCCAGTTTTAAGGGCATAGCCACATTATTCGCTACAGTTTTTGAAGAGAGCAAATTAAAATGCTGAAAAATCATGCCAACACGTTGCCGAAAACGACGCAAACCTTGGGCATCTAATGCAGTCACATCGATACCATCAACAATAATCCGTCCACCACTCGGCTCTTCTAAACGGTTGATCAAGCGTAATAATGTACTTTTACCGGCACCTGAGTGACCGATAAGACCAAAAATCTCACCGGGCTGCACTTGTAAGCTGGTTGGCTGCAAAGCAGTAATACTTTGCCCATTTACGGCATAAGCTTTATGCACATCCTGGAATTCAATCACGGTTTAACCTTATTAGGGCGATGTGAACAGTGAATCAGCATCGCTTATCGTTGAAAGCCCCGTAAGAGCTTAAGTTAAAGTGTTTACAATGTGATATTCGGAGTAATAATCAGCTGAGCTGGTTGATCACTGCGAATCACTTCCCGTAAACGCGGTTTAAAATTAGCATCCAACTTTTTAACTCGCGTCGACAGCAAGGCGGCAACCCAATGAAAGTCTCGAGTATCTACTACTTCTATAGTGACAGTCGCACGAAACCGCACCACATCCTGCGCAACATCATCTAATAAGCGGCCTAAACTGTAATTATTACGCTGACTGAGCATGGGCATGGGTATCACTGTTTGCTCAGCATTCGGGTCAATCATGCTTGACTTTGCTTTACTGCGCTGAAATATAAAAGGTTCTATCACTGTTTGAGCAGGTTCTGCTATATCAGACACTTCCGAAGCAGACTCTACGTCTTTGCCCCCAGTTGTAGGTTCTGCATTTGCTTTTGGCTTGCTCACAACTGAGGTTGTTTTAGTTGTTGTTTTTTTACGCGGTGCAGGCTGCTTCACAGCTTGAGGTACATCTTTAGCCGGCGGAGTTTGCGCTTTCATTAACGCTTCACTGAGGCCCGTCGTTAATGCCGGTGCTTGTGGCAATAAGCGTTTAGCTTGAATTAAGGCAGCACTGGCTGTTTCCATATCAGACATCTGCAATGCTTGCTCACCAACAACTAACCAAGCCTGTGCCAAATGCTGCTGCAATATTTCCACACGCGGCTCATCAGGATAAATCACCTGTAACTCATCTAGCTGCTGAGCGGCTAAATCCAATTGCTTATTTTCTAAACGATTTGCAAAAAGTAACTCTGCATCAGCCAACTCATTGAACACGGGCTTGGTAAATAAGTCCATTGTGCTCTGGCACGCAGTTAAAGCGCCAATAAAACTAAAAATCAATAAATAGCGGCCTAAAAACCGTGGCATACAATATCCCCCAAGCAACAAAACAGCGAGCAGTCTACACTGCTCTGGAATAATGCAGAAGATGTCTTGTTTCACTGCTTGGGTTAATCGTTGATTTCTGGCCGTTTATTGAATCACTGCTGCACTGCACGCTCTAACTGATTGCTACCTTTCCAGATGCGATAACGCACTTCAAGATGCTCAGGGGCATACACCACAATAGGTAGTTTGCTGTTGTAACCTAGCGTAAAACCGTCACTCTGTACCGGAACAAAAGCTTCTTTTACGGTTCCTTCAGGGCACGCCATCATCGTGCTGATGGGTCCATTTACATCCCCTACCTCATAATAGGTATAACCCCAACCAGGCAGGTCTTTAGCAGTTAATGAAGCCGTTAAGCCACGAGTATTACAGTCGGTCTGCATTACTTGCCCCGGTACAAGCTCAACTTTCAGTAGATCTTCTTGATTTTTCTTATCCAACCAAATGACATGACGTGTTTGACCAGCCTGAGCTGCAGGATAAGGGGCCACATCCTCTAATTTCATCATTTCTGCTCCACTATTTGCCATGGCAGTACAAGCCGCTGTAGCGACAGAGAACACTGTGACGAAAGTGAGCGTCAGTATTTTTTTCATTCTAAGACTTCCTTAGGATTTAAATGCTATGAAGGTTTGGACTGCACTCAAACTTGACAGTTCCACACCAAAATTATCAGCGGCGACGCGGCACCATAAAACTCACTAAAAACAAAGCAGCTGCACAAACAACAATAGAAGGCCCTGCTGGTGTGTCGTAATGCCATGACATCGCCAATCCACAGCATACTGCCAACATACCTATTACTGTTGCACCTGCAACCATTTGCTCAGGACTACGTGCATGGCGCTGCGCCGCGGCGGCTGGAATAATTAACAACGAAGTAATTAATAAGACGCCAACAATTTTCATCGCCACGCCAATGACCAATGCCATTAAAACCATCAGCACTAGGCGTAACTTCGCTACTGGTAGACCTTCCACCTGTGCTAGCTCTTCATGCACAGTAATAGCCAGTAGTGGGCGCCATAACACTAGCATGCACAACAACACTATGAAGCTACCAGAGCCAATCCAAACCAAATCCATCGCGCTCACTGCTAATAAGTCACCAAATAAGTAACCCATCAAATCGACCCGCACCGAGTCCATAAAACTTAAAGTAACCAAGCCAAGCGATAACGTACTGTGAGCTAAAATTCCTAAAATAGTGTCTGAAGCTAAAGGCTGGCGGCGCTGTAAAGCAACTAGAACAAAAGCCAATAGCAAACAACCCACAATGACAGCTAGCGCCAAATTGATATCTAACAACAAGCCAATGGCCACACCAAACAACGCTGAATGCGCTAAAGTATCACCAAAATAAGCCATGCGTCGCCACACAACAAAGGAACCCAGCGGCCCAGCGACTAAGGCAAGGAGTAGTCCTGCACATAAGGCATATAAAAGAAAGTCAGGCATGTGTGCAATCCGGCCCATGTTCGTGAATTTGTGGTGTTAAAACACAACCATGCAGGTCATGTTTATGATCATGATCGTGGTAATACACAGCTAAATCACTCGCAGCACGGGAACCAAATAATTCAATAAAGGCTGGATCCCCACTCACCTGCTCTGGATGACCAGAACAACACACATGACGGTTTAAGCAAATGACACGATCTGTGTCACGCATCACCAAATGTAAGTCATGGGAAATCATAAGAACACCGCAACCATAGCGCCCTCGCAGTCGACCAATGAGTTGATACAATTCAAGCTGACCATTGACATCAACACCTTGCACAGGCTCATCCAATACTAACAATTGAGGCTTACGCAATAGTGCACGTGCTAAAAGCACACGTTGTAATTCCCCTCCGGAAATACGCTGCAAAGGACTATTCAATACTTTTATGGCACCGACTTCTGTCAAAGCATCAACTACCTGCTCGCGACTCACACCTGGCACTAGGCGCAAAAAACGCAGCACAGACAGCGGTAAAGTGGCATGCACTTCAAGTTTCTGCGGCATATAGCCAATGCGTAAGTGGGGTGCCCGCCACACTTTTCCAGTATCTGCCTGCAACAACCCTAGCAAAACCCGAACCAATGAAGTTTTACCGGAGCCATTCGGCCCCACTAAAGTAACGATTTCACCCGCAGAGATGTCTAAACTGACATCATTTAAAACATTTTGCTCAGACAGAGAAAGATTTAAATGTTCAGCTTGTATAAGTAATGATGCGCTCATGCCGACTCTCGACAAAAACTGCAAGCACCAAAAACCTCAACCATTTGCGTGTCCACCGAAAACCCCATAGCAGTTGCCTCTGTCGCAATGGCCGTATCTATAGCTGTATGCTCCGCGAGCTCATAAGCATTGTGGCACTTTTTACAGATCATGAAATAGCCTACGTGCGCCACTTCTGGATGACGACAGCCGATATAAGCATTAAGCGAAGCCAATCGATGAATTAGGCCGTTTTCTAATAAAAAGTCCAAACCCCGATACACCGTAGGCGGTGCAGCACGACGACCATCCTTACGGCTTAACATATCTAAAATATCGTAAGCACCTAAAGGCTTATGACTTTGCCAAACCAACTCTAAAACCCGCTTACGCAAAGGTGTTAAACGTACACCGCGCTGTGCGCACACCTCTTCAGCAGACTCTAGAGCCTTACTGATACAGTGATCATGGTGTTCTGATTCGCACAGCATTATTTTTTTCAACATAACTGCAGCATCCTTCTTAAAGAGATGTTATTATATAACTCTTTACCGATGGAGTGTACTCTAGTGTTTCGTTTCCTGTTGATCATTTACTTATCGTCATGGGCCCTGAGCGCACAAGCGCAAGTGCACATTTTAACTAGCATCAAACCATTACAGCTAATTGCAGCAGCTATTCAGGAAGGTCAAGGTGAACCTGAAGCACTCTTACCGTCCGGTGCTTCACCACATTATTTTGTTCTACGCCCCTCCGATGCGAAACGCTTAAATCAAGCCGATTTATTTTACTGGGTTGGTCCTGATTTAGAAAACTTCTTACCACGGATGCTTAAACGTCGCAGCCAACCTAGCATTGCTGTACAAGAACTGCCCCAATTGCACTTACAATACTTTGCTGACAGCCATGAGCACACACACGACCAAGCTCATGCCTTGACCGAGCATGATCACGATCACCGCCCTGGAACAGTTGATACTCACCTTTGGCTATTACCTCACAACGCTCTCGTCATAGCACAGCGTATGAGTGCTGACCTTAGCGCGCTGGACCCCAAAAATGCCGACCATTACGCTGCTAATCTCAAAGGCTTTACCCAGCGTATAAAGCAATTGGACCAACAACTGAAACACGAATTGAAACCTTTACAAAATCAACAATTTTTTGTTTTTCATGAAGCTTTTAACTACTTTGAGCAAGCCTATGGCTTAGCACATACAGGCGTATTTGCTGTGTCCAGCGAGGTACAACCTGGGGCTAAACATGTTAATCAAATGCGTGCCCGCCTAGAAGCAGCTGGACCAAGTTGTGTATTTAGTGAACCCCCTCTGCAACCACGCTTAGCGCAAACCTTAGCATCCGGATTACCTGTACAGTTAGCGGAGCTCGACGCCTTAGGCGCAGACCTTGATGTCAGCGATAAAGGCTATGAGCAATTACTAACAAACTTAGCCAAACAGTTTTCAACTTGCTTATCTACCTTGAAGTAGTTTGGTTAATTCCCTGCTGAGTATTGCTCATAAAAAGCACACAAACTGTCTAGCAAGCCATGCAATATAAAAGTATAAAACGCCAAAATTAAATCTGGCGGTTATACTGCACTGCGTTGCTTATAGCTTTACTGATGAAACGAGGTTTTTTGTGGCACTCCCTGCACAACGTCGCTGGTATCCCATTGCGCTATTTTTTGCTGCGCTTGTCTGTTTGCCGATCAGTGTTTTATTACTGAGTTGGCACTCAGTGGATACTCAAATTTGGAGCCATCTGTGGGAAACACAGATGCTGCGTTTAATTTCCAACACCTTAATTTTAATTAGCGGTGTCGGTATTGGCGTGGTAGTGCTAGGCGTTAGTTTAGCTTGGCTTACAAGCCTCTGTGAGTTTCCAGGACGGCGTTGGCTGGATTGGGCACTCATGCTCCCTTTTGCAATTCCCGCTTATGTATTGGCCTTTGTATTTGTTGGTCTATTAGACTATGCCGGCCCTGTACAAAGCTTAATGCGTGACTGGCTTGGTAGTGGAATAGAGTTTCCTCGTGTTCGCTCGACCGGCGGGGTGATTATTGTTTTCACCTTGGTTTTTTACCCTTATGTATATTTATTAGCTCGTACCGCATTTCTCGCACAAGGCAAAGGCTTTATGGAAGCTGCGCGCGTCCTCGGATTAAGCCCCTGGCAAGCATTTTGGCGTGTAGCCTTACCCGTCGCACGCCCAGCGATTGGTGCAGGTGTTGCCTTAGCCCTCATGGAATCCTTAGCCGATTTTGGTGCCGTATCTGTATTTAACTTTGACACCTTCACCACTGCTATTTATAAAACTTGGTACGGTTTTTTCAGCTTATCTAGCGCAACACAATTGGCTAGCTTACTGTTACTTTTCGTGGCTATTTTAATTTTTGCAGAACACCGTGCCAGCGGCGCTATTCGACCAAGCAATGAACGGCCACGAGGCAAAGCACTCTACACTTTACACGGTTGGAAAGCCGTTCTTGCCTCAACTTGGTGCAGTTTGGTGTTTTTGTGCGCTTTTGTAATCCCTATTTTGCAACTCTTAGCTTGGTTTTGGCAGAGAGGACGCTTCGACTTAGATGAGCGTTATGCCGCTCTCATTACACACACCTTGTATTTAGGTTTAATGGCTGCTGCCTTAACGGTAACTGCAGCTTTACTGCTCTCCTTCGCAAAGCGTATGACCGCCACACGCCGTATGCGAGCACTGGTCGGTTTTGCCAATCTGGGTTATGCCTTACCGGGTTCAGTTTTAGCTGTCGCCATTATGTTGGCTTTTAGCTATTTAGATGAGCATGCTGTTATCCCTTTGTCCACTTGGCTTGGTGGCTCCGGCCGACCTATCTTATTGGGCAGCTTAAGCGCGCTACTGCTTACTTATGTGATCCGTTTTATGGCCGTAGCTTACGGCCCACTTGAAGGTGCTTTAGCACGTATTAAGCCTTCACTACCAGAAGCTTCACGCAGTTTAGGTGTCAGTGGTGTAGGGTTATTCCGCCGTGTATATTTACCCTTATTACTACCTGGCAGCTTATCTGCAGCGCTACTGGTGTTTGTTGATGTACTGAAAGAAATGCCTGCCACTCTACTGATGCGCCCTTTTGGTTGGGACACTTTAGCAGTGCGTATTTTCGAAATGACCAGTGAAGGTGAGTGGGCACGAGCATCTCTCCCTGCACTGACCTTAGTGCTTGTTGGATTACTACCAGTAATCTTGTTAATCCGCCGCTCTGCACACCGGCCAGGGCACTAACTACAGTTTTGATAAACACAGGCTATACTTATGATCATCGGTGCACTTTTTACAAACGATAGCTACACTATGCACCGAGTGAATTACCCACAGGTACAAACACTGCGTTTGACCGGTTAGGAGATCCCATGGGATTGCGTACCCCCCTGTATGATATGCACCTGGCCCTCGGTGCAAAAATGGTTGATTTTAATGGCTGGGATATGCCATTACATTACGGCTCGCAAGTGGAAGAACATCACCACGTACGCAACGAATGCGGCGTGTTTGACATCTCTCATATGAGTATTTTTGATATTCAAGGCGCTCAAGCCCAAGCATTTTTGCAGTACTTACTGAGCAATGACGTTGCTCTGTTAAAGTCAATCGGTAACGCTCAGCACAGCATTATGCTCAATGAGCAAGGTGGTGTAATCGATGACTTAATGGTGTTCCGCACTGAAACAGGTTATCGCCTTATCAGTAATGCAGTAACCCGCGAACGAGTCCACAGTTGGTTAGAACAACATGCTACTAAGTTTGCTTGCACAGTAGTGTTACGCACAGACTTATGCTTATTCTCGATTCAGGGCCCAATGGCTCGCGAGCGTTTATCCCCCATTTTAAACTCAACGCGTGCGAGCATTATTCAAAATCTACAACACCACCAAGCAGCACAAGATGATGATTGGTTTATTGCCTGCACGGGCTATACCGGTGAAGATGGTATTGAAATCACTTTACCTGCAACTCAAGCCACAGACTTTATTAATGAACTAGTCGGTGCCGGCATTTCACCGATAGGTATTGGGGCCCGTGATACGCTGCGCTTAGAAGCAGGCTACAACCTGTATGGTTTTGACACAAACGAACACATATCACCACTGACTGCAAATTTAGAACACCTTATTTGTTGGGAGCCCGAATCACGGGATTTCGTTGGTCGTCAAGCTTTACAAACACAAGCCAAGCAAGGTGTTAGCGAAAAGCTAGTGGGCTTAGTATTAGAAGAGCGCGGTGTATTACGAGCCGGTCAACCAGTACGAATTGATAATCAAGTCAATGGTGTGATTACTAGCGGAAGTTTTTCACCAACCTTAGGCAAAGCTATTGCACTTGCTCGTGTGCCTTTAAACACGGAAGAACGAGGAGAAGTAGAAATTCGTCGAAAATGGTTCCCTGTACGTGTCGTAAAACCATGTTTCGTACGCAATGGCAAAATTCTCATTTAACCTTGTATGCAGCACCTCAATAGCCTATAAATTGTAGACACAAATACTGCCGTGGTTTCAATCTTGATTAGTTGAGTAGCACCCTCATTGCTTACTCATTAAATAACAATAAGCGCACAGGCATATAAAAACGTATTGCACCTGTTAAGGATATTAATATATGAGCACAATCCCAACCGACTTACGCTATGCCAGCACCCATGAATGGGCTCGTCTAGAAGCTGATGGCACTGTTTCTGTAGGTATTACTGATCATGCGCAAGAGGCGCTCGGTGATATTGTTTTCATCGAGCTGCCAGCACTGCACAGCGAACTAATAGCTGCACAGCCTGTCGGTGTGGTTGAGTCTGTTAAAGCTGCGTCAGATATTCATGCCCCCATTAGCGGCAAAGTTATTGCTGTTAATGAAGGCTTAGTTGACGCACCTGAAGGGGTAAACACCCACCCCTATGAAAGTTGGTTTTACCGCATGCAACCAAACAACCCTGACGAATTACAACAATTGTTAGATGCCGAAGGTTATCAAGCAAACACTTAGTTAGCCCTTACGCTGCCAAACTTCAAAGGTATAGCCCGGCTCTGCTGCATGAGCCGGATGGGCTTGTGCATCAATTTTTTCCCAATCCACTGCATCCAACACAGGGAAAAATGTATCTCCTTCCAACTCAAGGTCAATCCGCGTTAAATAGACTCTCTGTGCATGAACTAGGGCTTGCTGATAAAGTTGCCCGCCACCAATTACCATAACCTCATCAACGCCTTGTTTTTCAGCCCATTCCTGCCCTCTTTGTAAAGCGCTTTCCAAATCAGCACATACTTCAGCACCCTCTAATACAATCTCAGCCTGACGGGTCACCACAATATTTAAACGCCCAGGCAAAGGTCTTCCGAGCGACTCCCACGTTTTACGGCCCATAATAATCGGCTTACCAAGGGTGCGCTGCTTAAAGTAACGTAAATCCTCTGGTAGGTGCCAAGGCATTTGATTATCACGACCAATTACTTGATTGCGGGTTGCAGCAACAATCAAACTCACCGGCAAAGCATATGACATGGGTACAGTACCTCGATATATAAATGTATTGCCCTATCTTAAATGACTTGCTCAATGAAAGCCTCACCAGCGTTATCCGAGACGCTCAGAATCAGGCACAATAGGAGCCATTATCATGATGCAACTGGAATACTTGTGAGCGATTTTCTTTCCCCCTTATACAAACTCTGGCTTTGCGAATCAGTACGCTTACGAGAAGAGCAAACTGGTCTACTAGAGGATAGCGAAGCCTGTCGTAAAGCCCGCACTGCGCAGTGCTCACTAGCTGAACGCTTAATGTTGCGTGGGCTCTTTTTAGCCAAGCGCGATGGTTTAGAAATTGCTCTACAGCACTGGTTACAGGGCGCTAAACTTGCGTTATGGCTGCTGCTTCTAAGCGCTTTAATCTCAGGTTTCGCTTTAGCCAAAACAGCTCTCAGCGGCCATCCTTTAGCCATTAACATTTTTTGGGCATTAGCTGGTTTGCTTGGTCTCAACTTACTGAGCCTAATTGCTTGGTGCGCCAGCCTACTGTTGACTCAGCACAGCAATTCTCCCTTAAGCCAGGCTTGGCTTTGGTTAAGCAATAAACTCGCCCGAGATGCCAAAGCAGCACAACTGGCCCCCGCATTAATGATTTTATTGCAGCGTCACCATCTACTACGTTGGGGTTTAGGTCGCTTCTTGCACTGTTGGTGGTTAGTAACCTTAACCACAGCTTTATTCACTTTAATTGCCCTATTAGCCACGCGTCGCTATGGCTTTGTTTGGGAATCCACCATTGTTGCTAGTGATGCTTTTGTAATGTTAGTGCACAACCTTGGGCAACCTGCTACTTGGCTTGGATTTTCCTTACCAAGCAGCGAGCTGATTCAACAAAGTGGTATGCAGGCACTAACAGATGAACAGGCACGCCATATTTGGGCCAGTTGGCTTTTAGGCATGCTCCTAATCTATGGTGTACTCCCACGTTTCCTCTTCGCACTAGTTTGCCAATGGCGTTGGCACCATGGGGTCAAGCGTTTACAGCTAGATGCAGATGACCCGATTTGGCAGCCTTTTCGCGAACGAGTGCAACCAAGCAGCGAGCGTATTGGAGTCGTTGATGCAGCCCCTACCAGTTTGCCCAACAGTTCTGCTGGGCAGAAATTAAGTGGGAAAGCTGCAGTATTAGTAGGTATTGAGTTAGACGATAGCATTGAGTGGCCACCCACTCACTCTGCACAGATTACATATGCCGGCATCATTGATACCCGTGAACAACGGCGACAGATTCTAGAACAGCTGAGTACCCAACCTCCTGCTCGCTTACTCGTGGCGTGTAACCCACAACGCTCAGCAGATCGTGGTACTTTAAACTTAATCGCAGAGCTCTCGCGGAGCGCGGCACAAACCCGTGTATGGTTATTACCAACCAACGCCAACAATGAACGTTTAGAAAGCTGGCAAGAACAACTGGATAGTTTAAAACTACCTTATAGCCGTACAGCACCTTGGTCATGGCTGGAGACAGGTGATGAATAAACAACCTTTAACTTTAGCGGTTGTCGGGCACACCAATGTAGGTAAAACCTCGTTACTGCGCACCCTGACCCGTGACGTGGGTTTCGGTGCGATTTCTCACCGCCCTAGTACAACCCAACATGTGGAGGGTGCCCGTCTTTCGGTGGACGGTGAAGCTTTAATAGAACTGTATGACACCCCCGGTTTTGAAGATGCGGTAGCGCTTTACGAATACATCGAACAACTCCCGAAAGGTTATGAGCGCTTCGATGGGCCAGAACAAATACAAACCTTTTTACAAAGCAGTGAAGCACGCCAACGTTTTGAGCAAGAAGCTAAAGTTCTACGCCAGCTTTTAAAATCCGATGCTGGGCTTTATGTGATTGATGTACGCGAACCTGTCTTAGCCAAGTACCGTGATGAATTAGCCATTCTCTCCATGTGTGGCAAACCTTTGCTGCCGGTACTGAACTTTGTTAATACAGATGATCAACGAGAACCTGCTTGGCGTGAAGTATTAGCACGTCTAGGTCTACATGCCGTAGTACGCTTTGATACTGTTGCTCCACCACAAGATGGTGAGCAATGCCTTTATGAAAATTTAAGCCTCGTCCTCGACAGTCAACGTTCTCGACTACAGCGTCTTATTGAACACAACCAAGCTCAGGTCTTAATACGCCGCCAAGCTGGCTACCGCCTCATTGCCGAATTATTAATTGATGTCAGCGCATTCCGCCATAGCGTCCCCCCTGATCAGCTTGAGTCCGCTATTCAAAAGCTTCATGATGCGGTGCGCCAGCGTGAACAGCGCTGTGTCGAAGCCTTATTGAAATTATATGCTTTCCGCAAAGAAGATGCCCAAGCCTCTGAATTACCACTTGAGGAAGGCCGATGGGGAGATGATTTATTTAACCCAGCCACCATGAAACAGCTGGGCATTAAGGTCGGTGGTGGCATGGCTGCTGGCGCAGCAACAGGTGTAGGTATTGATCTTATGACTGGCGGCTTAAGTCTTGGTATGGCTACGGTATTGGGCGCTGCGGTGGGTGGTTTAACCCAAACATTCCGTAATTACGGTGAACGCTTAAAAGGTAAATGGCGCGGTGAGCGTGAGTTAACCGTCAATGACAATACACTACGCTTACTGGCCATACGCCAACAGCGTCTACTCCATGCCTTAGAGTTACGCGGCCATGCAGCGCAAAACAGTATTCAAATGGAGACACCACAAGAGCAGCAGTGGCGTGAAGGTGCATTAGCACAGCCATTAATTATTGCCCGCGCCTATCCTGCATGGTCCAACTTACATGGCAACAATCCATGCCAAGAGCCTGAGCGCAATAGCAACATTGATCGTTTAGCAGCCCTACTGGCACAACAACACGCCTAGCGCACTGCTTAGCTCATCAATCTAGCGCCAATGCAGCTAAACGCAGTGGCGCTAACAGTACTGATATTACTGCAGTAACTCTACTGCGTTTAAGAGCATCTGTTCGGTATTATCCCAACCTAAACAGCCATCAGTAATAGAAATACCATACTGCAAGTCATTACATAATGCTTGTTGTCCGTCTAACAAATTACTTTCCAACATCACAGCACGCAGGCTACGCTCACCTGCAGCACGCTGCGCCAGAACAGACTGTAAAACCTTCGGTTGTAGTTGAGGATTTTTACCGCTATTGGCATGACTGCAATCCACCATTAGCGATGCTTCAACACCCGCGGCACGCATCGCTGCACATACTTGAGCGATACTCTGTGCATCATAATTAGGTCCAGCATGACCACCACGCAACACTAAATGCGTATCAGGGTTACCTTGAGTTTCAACTAAAGCAGCACGGCCCTGTAAATCCAAACCAAAATGCTGGTGAGCATGTGCCGCAGAACGCATAGCATCTAACGCAATCCCTACACTACCATCAGTGCCATTTTTAAACCCTACCGGCAATTGTAAGCCACTGACCATTTCTCGATGAATTTGTGACTCACTGGTGCGTGCCCCGATGGCAGCCCAACTTAAAAGATCATCAAAATAGCTCGCTGCCAATGGTTGCAATAGTTCAGTAGCCACCGGTAAATTCAACTCCAACATATGCAACATTAATTGACGCGACAGCTGCAAGCCATGAGCCATATCAGCGCTGCCGTCTAAATGTGGGTCATACAGCAGTCCTTTCCAGCCTACAGTAGTACGTGGTTTCTCAATATAAATACGCATGGCAAGCAGCATATGCTCAGAGACTTTCTCTGATAGGGCTGCCAGACGTCCCGCATACTCAATAGCTTCTTCAACACTGTGAATTGAACAAGGTCCAATCACAACCAAAAGACGGGGGTCATCACCATTAATAATAGCGCGTACCTGCTCGCGCTGCTGTTGTACACGCTGCGCTAAAAAAGAACTTAAAGGTAATTGTTGACGTAACTCCTGGGGGCTAAGTAGGCCCTTAGTTTTACGTCTCGCTTGCGGCAAGGTAGTGACAGTGGCCTGCTCGAGAGCAGCACAAATAGTATGATCCAATGCAATGGCAGAATTTAAAGCGTTCATATGTAGTCCTTAGGTGAGCGCAGCAACTGCGCTACACCTTTATCGAGTAAGTCGTCTTAAACAATGGGTTAGTGCAAGCTTGTGATTACTAAATCGCCAACTTAAATCATCAAAACGCTCTGGATAAACTGCATACATTGCCATTTCCATGTCCTCTAAATAATTCATAATCAAAATTTAAAAATAAAAAAAACCCGGGTGGGAAGCCAACCGGGGTTTATATAAAACAGTGGTAGGCGACCCGTCGAAACGGCCCGCCTGCATAGGTATCAGGCGAGCCCTTGGCTATACCAATACCCATAAAAGTCATATGCAACAGAGTTGTTAAGTACTCGCACAGAGTTAAGCCCCACAGTAAATTGTGGAAGCATAGCAAGCTTAGTTTGTGTGCGTTTCAACATAACTTTCTCCAAAAGATGCATTCAACATACTGCATGCGTATAACGAGTGCAAGCAGACTTAACGATCTAAGCGATAGATTTTATCGCCATTTAAGCTGCGACTCCAAGGTAAGCCAGAATTCTGCCAGCCGTTTTTCAAGCGCATACCTGCTTGTGGGCCTTCACTCAGTGCATCACCCTGGAAGCCATTCACCACAAAGCGTGCATTGACTAAACCCGCTTCACGCAACACTTTGGCACTGGGCTCGCCACGCTCACTGCCAGAACGGCACATGGTGATCACTTCAGTGTTTTCATCTAAACCACGCTTGGCCAGCTCTGCTTTAATCTGCTCAACAAACTCTGGGTTACGCTTTATTGGGAAAATATTACGTTCAGCATTCCACTGGCTACGGTCAACCAACATAAATGGAATATTCACGTCAACTGCGTCAGTAAAACCAACAAACATAATTTCTACTGGATCACGCACGTCCACTAACAATACAGGCTGTTCAGTCTGCTGCGTTTTAGCGTAAGCATCTTCAGCGCTGATGGCTAATTCAACTGCCTGCACAGAAAACACGGCAAGGGATAGCACCACACCACTGATTAAATTTTGTATACGAGTCATAAGCTGCCTCTTAATTAAATGAACCTAAATACAATATATTATTATAGATTATTTTTCAGCAAGCAACTGCTGCCATAACAGCAACTATCAATCGCGCAAACTCAACACCTTCCATCCGCGCTGCTCAGCTAACTCACGCAAAGTATCATCTGGATCGACTGCCACTGGATGCGTGACCTGTTCTAATAATGGCAAATCATTGTGCGAATCACTGTAAAAATAACTGTCCACTAAAGTCGCTTGATGTTCAGCCAGCCAGGCATTTAAACGGGTGATTTTACCCTCCTGGAAACTTGGCACATTGACCAGCTCACCGGTGTATTGGCCATCCTGCATACCACACTCAGTGGCAATTAAATGCTCCACACCCAAACGCTGTGCAATAGGTCCAGTAATAAAACGGTTAGTAGCCGTAATAATCATCACCAGATCACCTGCAGCACGATGCTTAGCCAATAGTTTTTCACCTTTAGGTAAAATAATCGGCTCAATGTAATCACGCATAAAATCAGCATGCCATTGAGACAACATCTCTTTATCAGTACGCCCCAAAACTTCTTGGCAAAAATTCTGGTAAGCAATGACATCTAGCTGTCCAGATAAATAATCTTGATAAAACTGATCATTTTTAGCCCTATAGGCTTCCACATCCACCAAACCTTGCGCACATAAATACTCGCCCCAAAGGTGATCACTGTCACCGGCTAATAAGGTGTTATCCAAATCAAAAATGGCCAAACGCACGGCAGCTACCTTAATCAATGATAAAAGAGTAATAAGCATAACGATTTTATTGATGGCTGCCCATTCAAGTTATAAAGCGCGTTGCCGCCTTAACTCGCTTTATGGAACAATGGAGATATAAGCAATTAATTTACTTAAAGGATGCGGACATGATTGATTCAGATGGGTTTCGTCCGAACGTCGGCATCATTTTGACCAACGACCACGGACAAGTACTTTGGGCACGACGCGTAAACCAAGACGCATGGCAGTTTCCGCAAGGTGGGATTAATCCCAATGAAAGCACCGAAGAAGCACTCTTTCGGGAATTACATGAAGAGATCGGCCTACAAGAACAAGATGTCGATATATTAGCCTGTACACGAGGTTGGTTACGTTATCGTCTACCCCAACGTTTAGTGCGCACACACAGTCAACCTTTATGTATAGGTCAAAAACAAAAGTGGTTTTTATTGCGCTTACGCAGCAATGATGAACAAGTACGTGTGGACCTGACCGACAAACCTGAATTTGATAGTTGGCGTTGGGTCAGTTACTGGTACCCTTTAGGACAAGTCGTTGCCTTTAAACGTGACGTCTATCGGCGGGCTTTAAAAGAGCTGGTTTATCAACTCCCTACTCGAGACTAACCCCAAGTTGTCAGACTCAACTCGCACAGATAGCAGCATGCTCAACATGCTGCGTATCATTTCCCAAGAAGTGAACGTTGCTAAGGATTTACCAGCGGCACTAACGATCATTGTTAAACAAGTGCGAGCTGCTATGAACAGTCATGTCTGTTCAGTGTACCTCTATGAGGCAGACCGTGATCGCTATGTATTGCGCGCAACCGATGGACTGAAAAAACGAGCTGTAGGCAAGGTCAGCATGCCACCCCATGAAGGTTTAGTGGGCTTAGTTGGGAGTCGCGCCGAGACACTAATCCTTGAAGATGCCATGAGTCACCCGCGCTTTCGCTATTTTCCAGAAACAGGGGAAGAACGTTACGCCTCATTTTTAGGCACGCCCATTATTCATCACCGTCAGGTGGTTGGTGTTTTAGTGGTGCAACAAAAAGAACGTCGTCAGTTTGATGAAGGTGACGAGGCTTTCCTCGTCACCATGAGTGCACAACTCTCTGGAGTGATTGCCCATGCTGAAGCCACAGGCTCTATTCGCGGCTTAGGTAAACGTGGTAAAGGTATTCAAGAGGCGCGCTTTATTGGTGTACCTGGTGCCCCAGGAGCTGCTTTAGGTACGGCAGTGGTTGTCTTACCGATCGCTGACCTCGATGTTGTTCCCGATAAAACCGTTTCTGATATTTCTAACCAGTTAAGACTCTTTGATGCCGCTCTGGAATCAGTACGTAACGATATCCGTAAACTCTCTGAACGCCTCTCAACTCAGCTACGCCCCCAAGAGCGAGCCTTGTTTGACGTGTACCTGATGATGCTCGAACCTTCTGCGCTTGCCGGTGATGTCAACCGCGTGATTCGCAAAGGGCAATGGGCACAAGGCGCTTTACGCCAAGTTGTCAGTGAACATGTACAACGCTTTGAGCATATGGATGATGACTACTTACGTGAGCGGGCATCCGATGTCAAAGACCTTGGCCGCCGCCTCTTGTCACACTTACAACAGGCACATCAACAAACTCTAGTCTATCCGGACAATACCATTTTAGTGAGCGAAGAACTCTCACCTGCTATGCTCGGTGAAGTTCCACCTGACAAGCTCGTAGGATTGGTTTCTGTACTAGGCTCGCGCAATTCCCATGTTGCTATTTTAGCGCGCGCCATGGGTATTCCTACGGTCGTAGCAGCCGTTGATTTACCTTATACCCGTTTAGATGGCATTGAACTTATCCTTGATGGCTATCATGGTGACGTCTTTACCAACCCAAGTGCGTTGCTGCGCCAACAATATGCAGAAGTCATAGAAGAAGATCGCCTCATCACTCGCGATCTCGACAGTTTAAGAAGCTTACCCTGCGAAACTTTGGATGGTCATCAGCTTCCCCTCTGGGTTAATACAGGTTTACTAGCCGATGTTCAACGGGCACAACAGCGTGGAGCAGAAGGCGTCGGTTTATATCGCTCAGAAGTCGCTTTTATGGGAACCTCACGCTTTCCCAGTGAAAGCGAGCAAGTGGAAATGTACCGCCAACAACTGGAAGCTTTCCACCCTTTACCTGTCACCATGCGTACGTTAGACATTGGTGGGGACAAACCTCTCAGTTATTTTCCTATTAAAGAAACCAACCCTTACTTGGGCTGGCGTGGTATCCGAGTCACCCTTGATCATCCAGAGATCTTCTCTGTACAAGTACGCGCCATGATTAAAGCCAGTGCGGGCTTAAATAATCTCAGCATTTTATTACCTATGATTTCAGGTGTAGACGAGTTAGAAGATGCTCAACAATTAATTCAACGCGCCTGGCATGAGCTCACCAATGAAGGGATCGATGTGCAAATGCCACAAATTGGCGTCATGATTGAGGTTCCCTCTGCGGTCTATCAAGCGCGAGAGCTAGCTCGAATTGCTGACTTTTTGTCTGTTGGTTCTAACGACTTAACTCAATACTTACTCGCAGTTGACCGTAACAATGCTCGAGTAGCAGATTTATATGACTATCTACACCCTGCAGTTTTAATGGCCCTACAAGATGTTGTAGCAGCAGCTCACACTGAGGGTAAAAAAGTCAGTATTTGCGGAGAAATGGCCGGCGACCCTGTTGCAGCAGTGCTCTTGTTGGCAATGGGGTTTGATAGCTTGTCTATGAACTCAACTCATCTACCCAAAGTGAAGTGGCTATTGCGCAAAATGACCTTACAGCATGCTCAACAACTACTGGAAAAGGTCGTGACCATAAACACTCCAAAAGTGATTCACAGCACTCTAAATGCAGCACTTGATGAGCTCGGCTTAAATAAAGTCCTCAACCCAGTCTCTAGCGTACAAACCTAGTTTTAAGTTTATAGAGCTGAAGCACTTTGACATCCTCCCCGGCTTAAAGGACGGAGATTCCTACTGCTAGACGACCATGCCCGGCCGCGAGAATGTTACGTACCGCGTTGATATCGCGATCGTGGGTGACACCACACCCACTGCACGTCCATTCTCTTATTCCAAGTCCTGCGATACCTTTCGGCCTCGACTCGGGCAAACAGCCACAATCCGAACAGGTTTGGGTGATGTATGCCTCGTCAATTTCCTTAAAAACAATGCCTGCGTGAGCGCATTTATAGTCCAGCATTGTTTTTAATTGACCCCAACCAGCATCCAACACTGACTTGGCCATCGTAGTTTTAACGAGCTTTAAACTACTGACGTTGCCCACATAGATTTCACCGCAGCGGTTGACCAGCGTGCGGCTGAACTTGTGCAGGGCATCTTTTCTACGGTTAGCGATTTTCGCATGAATGGTTTTGACTTGGGTTTTATTTCTGGCTCGTTGCGCTATGGCCAGTTTTTCCTCAAGGCCACGATAGAAGCGACCCGCTTCCAGTTTTATGCCATCCGAGCAGGTGGCAGTGTCGGTCAAACCCAGGTCAATGCCGATGCTGTCTTGGCCTTTGGTTGGCTCGACCTCCACATCAACCACAACATTGAAGTACCAGCGGCCACGGGCATCTTCGTTGAAGCTACCAGAGCGGAATTTATATTGGTTCAGGCCGTAACTGTCCCACACCTTAAAGTAGTGGCCATTATGGTAGACCTATCCATTTTTCCATTGAGCTGCACCTGTATTGACGGGTATCCAGCCCAGTGAGCGGCGTACACCGCCTGATTTGCGCCAGTTCAACCGCACCTTCTTAAACTGCTTGCTGCGTGTGACATACTCACCCGCGATGCACTGTAAGGTTTGGCTGTGCAGCCCAAGCTCTTTACCTGTGCCCTTTGTGTAGGGATGCATATCAAAAGCAGACAAAAACACACCACGCTCCTTAATCGAGCGGCGGCTTAATTCATTAACAAAATTCCAGACAAAATTGACGCTTCGAGCCATGCGGTTTAGCAAGGGCACATGCCTGTCTCGTACTCGGACTGTTAATGTTTTGGTGTGCCTTACCATGCTGTATACAGTACCAGTACCAACCTATACTGCAAAGACTTTAGCAACCTATTAAGGGGTTAAGGGGCTGCTTACGCAGCCCTCGCTATCCATCCCTGCACTAAAAGTACGAGGTCTTACGCGGTTTTGATAAGCCTGCTAACTCAATCTGCTGCAATCCAATAAACTCCCCATTTACTCCATAACTGCGCTCAACCAGTGTAGTACTGCCATCAGCGAAACGACGCAGCAAACTGGTGGCCCGAGTACCATACCGCTCACCACGAATAAAAATACTAGATAACATGCGCTCCATCGTTAAACCAACCCCCGTATCAGGCAGCTGATCATCAGCCGCACGCTGCTCATCCTGCATCAACTCAAACAAACTTTGATCAGATGCATCTAACCGCTCTGAAAATGCACTGCGCAAACGCACTAATTTAGGCCAAGGAGTATCTAAACTGCCATTACACAAGGCATAAATGCCATCAGTTAGACGAACAGGTCGTGCTTCCCTCGAGTTTAAATACCAAACCGACTCTAAATCAGCAACAAGCAAATTAAAGCCAGAATATTGATCAGCTTTGCTCGCAACCTTATTTAAATAAACTCGAGGCGTCTGCTCTGAAGCTAAAAAATCAGTGACTAACGCACCACGAGATTGTTCGCCGACAGGCAAAGTCAGGTCACGAATATTAGTTAAAGTAGCAAATCGCCCGTTTTGACTCACACCCAGCCAAGTTCCACCTGCTTCAAGATCGCGTCCAGCATAGATTTCTGGCTGACCAATCCACTGTGCCAGCGGTGCAGTTGGACGCCCGTGATTTTCGTCACGATTAGCCAGCACTAATAAGGGCTGAGGATGCTTGGGTCGCCAAGCAAAAACTAATAAACACATAAACTACTCAAAAATCAGTGATTGATGACCTGTATCGGATCATTACAAACGCTGCATGATGGCCTCTAACAGCACATCATGCACTTTTTATCTGCGTTTAACGCAACTGTTTCCAGGCATTCAACATCAGTATCGAACCTAAGCTTTCACGACGCATGTCTAGCACATCGTCAGTAATCGGCTGTAATGCTAAAGCATGCAGCTCACGTAAACTGCCAAATAAACGATCACTATCCACCAATTCAATCAAGTGACGCGCCACCTGCAACCAAACCAACACACGCTCCAAACGCGGCACTTGCTCAACTAAATCCTCCGGCTGGCGCATATAACGATGCACCTGTAATGCTTGTGTTTCATCCTTTAAAAACTGCAGCACCCACTTTTCCAGTGCTACCCCACCTTGCCGCGCACCCCGTACTGTGCGGTTTTTCTTCCATAATTTACCTTGCAACCACAATGCCATCTGCAAGGAAAAAACACCCCAACGCGTGTTATTTAACTCAGAAAGAAATCGCTCTGGATTGGCTTCCCGTATCGCTTGGTCCTCTGAACCGGTCAAAGCTAGTTCGCGCCAATCATGAATTAATTCATCCAGCTGCGTGCGTAAAGCACTGCTTGAAGAACGGGGGGCGGCCTGCCCTAAACTCGCTAATAAAGCGCGCAAGCTAATGAGTTGATGCAACCATTGCTCAAAAAGCTTCCAGTGACCATTAAAACGATATTGCTCCGCCAATCGCTGACTGTTACCTAATAGCTGCCAAGCAATAGCACCTAAACTATCATCCAGAGACATACCTGCAGCCAAAGATGCTGACTCAGCATTAACGCTATAGCTGGTTGCATCAAATAAACGGTAACCACGCTCTGCTTTACTGATATCACAGGGCATTAATGGAACATCTGCGGCCAATTCTAAAGCTAGTTCTAATAATGCAGTGGGCTCACCTTGACGTAACTCCAACTCCATTTCACAGATTTCTTCCTGTTGCTCGTTAGCGATAACCAAACCATGATCTAGCGCCACCTCAACAACAGTCTCAACACCATGACGTACCCAACGCAACTCTGCAAATTGACGTTTAAAATCTGTACTAAAAACAACCTGTAATTGCCCTTTATCGAGCGCATTTAAACTATTAGGCCAGCAATTGTCATCTAAATATTCGAGCACCAATTGATCACTTTTCAGGTACCAGTCCCACTCATTACGCTCAGACAACCCTGCAACACTTGCCCCTTTACTCTTCAAAGTTTGAATCAATTGTTCGCCATCCCGACGAATTCTTAGCGCTACCTGACCATGCGCTAAAGCAAAATCAGCTGTATCGTAATACCGATTCAGTAGCTCTCGGGTCTGCCATTGGCCCACACAACGCTTGGCTAAAAGCGTGTGCTCGCGCAGCTTAGCAAGCATTGCAGGGCTGACGCGCAACTTTATTTCGGTTTCTTTAGCCATCTCATTCTCAATTCAATTTATTACAAGTTTACCTCTAAGCTGGCCGAACCCTACAACAACACCGTATAATATCGGTCGTTATTGGATAATCGAGCACAGCTCTAAAATGTCGATAAACCCGTTTATAAGTTTGTTTGGTCGTTCGCCCATTGGGCCGATGCAACAACATATTGCCAAAGCACACGAATGTGCTTCAAATCTGATTCCTTTTTTTCAAGCAGTCATTGCTGAAGATTGGGAACAGGTGGAGCATGTTCAGCAAGAGATGTCACGCCTTGAAAAAGAAGCAGACAAACTCAAGCGTAATGTGCGTATTCATCTTCCTAAAAGCCTATTCTTGCCTGTACCGCGCTCAGATTTACTTGAACTGCTCAGTGTACAGGACAAAGTAGCTAACCGCGCAAAAGACATTGCAGGCCTAATGCTAGGCCGACAAATGACCATTCCTAAGCCTTTGCAACCTATGATGCTTGCTTTCGTACAACGAGTGGTAGATGCCAGCGAACAAGCACTGACCGCAATGAACGAGCTGGATGAGATCCTTGAAACAGGTTTTGGAAACCGTGAAGTCAATCGCGTTACGGCTATGATCGAAGTGCTTGAAGATATTGAGCACGACACTGACCGTATGCAAATTGAGGTGCGTCGCTCACTCTTTAAGCTAGAGAAAGACCTACCACCTGTTGATGTCATGTTTCTCTACACCATCATCGAGTGGATTGGTGATGTCGCTGATCGCGCAGAGCGCATCGGCAACCGATTGGAACAATTGCTCGCACGCTAATTCATATAGCGTGCCCCACCTGGAACAAGCGGATTTTTTATGGCTCTTTTAACTGACTATGGCTTTATACTTTTAGTTTTAGCCTGTCTTTTCGGCTTTTTTATGGCATGGGGCGTCGGTGCAAACGACGTTGCAAATGCCATGGGTACATCAGTGGGCTCACGCGCGCTGACCATTAAACAAGCCATTATTATTGCAATGGTATTCGAGTTCTGCGGTGCTTATTTAGCCGGCGGAGAAGTTACCGAAACCATTAAAAATGGTATTGTTGATATCGATGTAATGACAGCAGACCTGTTAGTCTTAGGTATGATGTCAGCGCTGCTTGCCTCCGGTACTTGGTTATTAATTGCTACGAATAAAGGTTGGCCAGTCTCCACCACCCATACCATCATTGGCGCGGTAGTGGGCTTCTCTGCTTTTGGTGTATCTTTTGATGCTGTCCATTGGGGTGCTATTCTCCCCATCGTTGCCAGTTGGGTTGTGACCCCCTTCCTCTCTGGTGTTGTCGCTTTTGGATTATTCGTTAGTGTTCAAAAACTGATCATTAACACAGACAATCCTTTTGAAAACGCTAAGCGCTACGTGCCTTTCTATATGTTTTTAACCGGTTTTATGGTTGCGTTAATGACCTTATCCAAAGGTCTGAAGCACGTTGGTTTAAACATCAATAGTGAAGAAAGTGTACTGCTTGCAGTCGGTGTGGGCATTTTGGTCATGCTATTAGGCATGGTCTTGCTTCGCCGCATCAAAATTGCTCCAGACGCAAACCGCAGCACCTACTTTGCTAGCGTAGAAAAAGTTTTTGCGACTCTGATGATTTTCACCGCATGTGCTATGGCATTTGCCCACGGTGCTAATGATGTAGCTAATGCAGTCGGTCCTTTAGCTGCAATTGCGGGTGTCATTCAAAGCAATGGTGTGGGTGAGCTCACCGCTAAATCAGCCGTACCTGCTTGGGTGCTATTGTTAGGAGCCATAGGTATTGTGGTTGGTTTAGCAACCTATGGATATAAAATCATTGCTACAGTTGGCCGAGGTATCACAGAACTGACTCCTAGTCGTGGTTTTGCTGCTGAGTTAGCCACTGCTTCTACCGTTGTTGGTGCTTCAGCAGTTGGCTTACCCGTTTCCACTACGCACACCTTAGTTGGTGCAGTGTTAGGAATTGGTCTAGCACGCGGTATCGGTGCTCTAAACCTTAGGGTCATTGGCTCAATCTTTATGTCTTGGGCTATTACTCTACCCGCTGGTGCTTTCCTCGCAATTGTGTTCTTTAGTATATTGAAGCTCATCTTCATTTAATACTTAACGCTGCGTTTTCTCAGGCACAGCTTCATTGTATGCTGCCTGAGAAAACGTCACAGCATTACAGCTGTGGCGGCCAATACAGCAAACACGTCAGTTATTAGCTGTCATTTAGAGTTGGACGCACTTATGCACACTTACGTTAATTCCCTCCGTCATTCATTGCCTTATATTAATGCGCATCGTGAACGCACTTTTGTGGTGATGCTCCCTGGTGAAAGTATCGCCCATGAAAATTTTAGTAATACCATCAATGATCTAGTACTCTTGCACAGCTTAGGTGTACGTTTAGTCCTCGCTTTTGGATCTCGACCACAAATTGAGTCACGCTTAGAGATACTCGGCTCACACTCTCGCTATCACAAAGATCTACGTATTACCGACGCAGCAACCTTGAGCTGTGTACTGGATGCCGTAGGACAGTTACGCGCTTTCATAGAGGCGCGCCTATCAATGGATGTAGCCACTTCACCGATGCAAGGTGCACGTTTACGCGTAGCCGGTGGTAACTTGGTAACCGCCCGCCCGCTTGGGGTCATTGATGGTGTTGATTATCAACATACGGGCGAAGTTCGCCGCATTGATAGTAAAGGCATTAAACGTTTGTTGGATGAACGTACCATCGTTCTCTTACCCCCCCTGGGTTATTCTCCCACCGGTGAAACTTTTAACCTCTCTAGCGAGGACATCGCAACCCGTGCAGCCATTGATCTACAGGCGGATAAGTTACTTTTATTTTGTTCTGAGCAAGGCCTGCTTGATGCTTCAGGTCAGCTGATTCGAGAGCTGTCCGCACAAGAAGCACAACCACACCTTGAGCACTATACAAAGCACAAAAAACTGGAGCAGGCTGAACTTTTACAAGCTGCAGCTAACGCTTGCCGTGGTGGGGTAGCTCGTTGTCATATTATTAGCTATCACACCGATGGCGCTCTACTTTCCGAGATGTTCACTCGCGATGGTTGTGGCACCTTAGTTGACCAAGGATTATTTGAGCAAGTACGTGAAGCTAAAATTGATGATGTTGGCGGTTTATTGGAACTGATCCGACCACTCGAAGAACAAGGCACTCTAGTACGCCGTTCACGGGACTTAATCGAACAAGAAATTGAACAATTTAGTATTGTTGAGCGTGACGGCTTAATTATCGCTTGCGCCGCTCTTTATCCTTTTCCTGAACAAGCTACAGGTGAACTAGCCTGTTTGGCTGTGCACCCAGATTATCGCCACGGTGGTCGTGGTGATGTCATTCTTGATCGCATCGAACAGCGAGCAAAAGCTTTAGGATTGGTATCCCTTTTCGTGCTGACAACACGTACTGCACACTGGTTTCAAGAACGAGGTTTCCAAGCTCAGCCCATAACGATGCTTCCCAGTGCTAAAGCTTCAATGTATAACTTTCAGCGTAACTCTAAAGTTTTTAGAAAAACCTTAAGCCAATAGTCTTTCACCCTAAAAGCTATTAACATGCAGCTATGTTGTTATAAGTTCATAAGCCTGTAACAACTTGTTGCACAGCGCTGCGCATAAAATGCTTAGTCTGTGTTAAAAAAACGAAAGGAGAATACCCATGATCAAAGGTAAAACCCTCGCATGGGCTCTGTCCATGACCCTCGCTGGAATGAGCTTGAGTGGCATGTCGCAGGCCGAAGAAAAATACATCACCATTGGTACCGGCGGACAAACTGGCGTGTACTATGTGGCAGGCCAATCGATCTGCCGCTTCGTTAATCGTGACAGCAAAGAGACTGGTATTCGTTGTAATGCTCCCGCCAGTGGTGGCGGTGTTGCTAACGTTAACGGCATTCGCAGCGGGGAGTTTAACTTCGGTGTTATGCAATCTGACCACCAATACAAAGCTATGAAAGGTATCGCACCTTTTGAGGCTGAAGGTCCAATGGATGATATGCGTGCACTTTTCTCACTGCAAAGTGAAGTGTTCACAGTGCTTGCTCGCCGTGACGCACACATTGCTAACTTTAACGACCTAAAAGGTAAACGCGTCAATATCGGTAACCCAGGTTCCGGCCAACGTGACACTCTTGATGAAATCATGCAGAAAAAAGGTTGGGATCGTAGCAGCTTTTCCTTAGCAGCAGAACTCAAAGCTGCAGAACAAGCTAGTGCATTAAATGATAACAACATCGATGCTATGACCTACTTCGTTGGTCATCCAAACGGAGCAATTCAAGAAGCAACCACGACTGTAGATGCTGTTTTAGTTCCAGTCACAGGTCCTGAAATTGATGCCCTACTAGCAGAAAAAAGCTACTACACTAAGGCAGAAATCCCAGGTGGCATGTATACAGGCAACGACCTACCCACTCAGTCTATTGGTGGTAAAGCGGTGCTTTCAACCAGCAGCAAGGTTAGCGCTGACTTGGTTTATCAGATGGTTAAATCCGTCTTTGATAATCTCGAGCGTTTCAAACGTCTGCACCCTGCTTTTAAAGACTTAAAAGCAGAAGAAATGATTGATGCAGGCTTATCTGCCCCCTTACACGAGGGTGCGGTACGCTACTATAAAGAACGTGGCTGGATGTAAAAGCTTCGGCTAACCTGTTAAACAACCCCAATCTACCGGAACTCTGAGTAACGGTAGATTGGCATCTTTAGATTTAATGCCGGTTAACTGCCATGACAGAAAAACATATCTCTGCCGAAGAACTTATTGCACAAGACTCAGGAGCGCGCTCACCTGATGGCATCATGGCGCAAGTTATTGCTGGCCTCGCTTTACTTTGGTCTCTATTCCAACTTTGGATTGCTTCACCGCTTCCTTTTATTTTTCGTATTGGGGTTTTTAATGACACAGAAACCCGCTCAATTCACTTAACCTTTGCCTTACTATTAGCTTTCTTAGCCTATCCAGCTTTTAAACGCTCACCGCGTAATTATGTACCTTTACTGGATATTGCTCTGTCGCTCGTTGCAGCAGCCAGTGCTGCTTACTTATTTATTTTCTATCAAGACCTAGCGATGCGTCCCGGTAGTTTAACCACTTTTGATTTAGTGACTGCCTGCGTGGGTATTCCCATGCTACTTGAAGCAACACGGCGAACCCTAGGCCCCCCTTTAGCCATTATTGCTTTATTGTTCCTAACCTATAGTGTAGCTGGTCCTTATATGCCGGAGATGCTTGCTCACCGAGGTGTGAGTTGGACCGCCTTAGCTAATCACCAATGGATTACCACAGAAGGTGTCTTTGGTATTGCACTTGGGGTATCCACCAGCTTTGTGTTCTTATTTGTACTCTTTGGTGCCTTACTCGAACGCGCAGGTGCCGGTAACTATTTTATTCAGCTGGCATTTAGTTTATTAGGGCATATGCGTGGCGGACCGGCCAAAGCAGCAGTTGTTGCTTCAGGCCTCACGGGTATGATTTCTGGCTCATCTATTGCTAACGTGGTAACCACCGGAACCTTCACCATTCCAATGATGAAACGTGTTGGTTTTTCTTCTGAAAAAGCTGGTGCAGTTGAAGTTGCTTCATCAGTAAATGGGCAAATTATGCCTCCAGTGATGGGGGCGGCCGCATTCTTAATGGTGGAATATGTAGGCATTCCTTATGTAGAAATTATCAAGCACGCTTTTTTACCAGCAGCTATTTCCTACATTGCTCTGTTATATATCGTTCATTTAGAAGCTCTTAAATTAGGCATGCAACCCATTGGTAATCACCAGCCTAAACCTTGGTTACGCCGCCTAGTCGGCTTTGCTTTTGGTATTACCTTTATTTCTGGCATTTCCTTGCTGGTTTACTATGGCTTAGGTTGGTTAAAGCCTGCCTTAGGCGATTATGCGCTACTTGGGGTCGGTATTTTGTTGGCAGTTGCGTACTTAGGCTTATTAAAAATTGCTGCAAGCAATCCACCACTGCCACTAGAAAACACTGACAAACCTTTAGAAGAACTCCCTGATACACGCACCGTCCTACTTTCAGGCTTGCACTTTGTTCTGCCTGTTATAGTTCTAGTCTGGTGCCTCATGATCGAACGCTTATCACCAGGCCTCTCAGCATTTTGGGGTAGTGTGATGCTCATTTTTATCTTGCTCACTCAGCGCCCTATTCTAACTTGGATGCGTACAGATGAAAGCTATGACCATGGTGGCTGGCTCGATGGAGCTATAGATCTACGTGAAGGCATGATTACCGGTGCCCGCAATATGATCGGTATTGGTATCGCTACAGCCGCAGCTGGAGTCATTGTTGGCGCAGTTTCCCAAACAGGTGTAGGTTTAGTATTAGCTGACTTAGTTGACCTTTTATCTATGGGCAACTTACTTCTGATGCTGATTTTTACCGCTATCTTCAGTTTAATCCTTGGTATGGGGCTTCCCACTACAGCCAACTATATTGTCGTTTCAAGCTTATTAGCACCGGTGATTATTTCTCTTGGCCAACAAAACGGCTTGATTGTGCCTTTAATTGCTGTCCATTTATTTGTGTTCTACTTCGGTATTATGGCTGATGTCACACCGCCAGTAGGCTTAGCTTCATTCGCCGCCGCAGCTGTTTCGAAAGGCAACCCCATCAAAACTGGAGCACAAGCTTTTTACTACAGTTTACGCACGGCACTATTGCCTTTCCTCTTTATTTTTAACACCGACTTATTACTGATTAATATAAACTTTATGCACGGTGTTTTAATATTTATTGTCGCAACTATCGCCATGTTGATATTTGCAGCAGGCACCCAGGGTTGGTTTATCACCCGCAGCCGTTGGTATGAAAACCTTCTTTTACTCTTAGTAGCCTTCACTTTATTCCGCCCTGGTTTTTGGATGGATATAATCCATGATCCCTATCAAAATATTCCTCCAAACCAAATGGTTCAAGCTCTAGGTCAAGTTGAAGAAGGTAGTCAATTACGCCTACGTATCCAGGGAGAAGATGAGGTCGGTGAGCCTCGTGAGTTCGTCGTTCTTCTACCTGTACCACACGGTGCTAGCGGTGAAGAACGTTTAGATGCCCTGGGCTTAATGCTAATCGAAGAAGATGGAAAAACCCTTATTGATAACGTGGCCTTCTCAAGCCAAGCAGCAGATTTAGGTTTAGAGTTCGATCAAGAAATTGTTCTGGTACGCGCTCCCACCGATCGGATGCCAAAAGAGCTTATGTGGATTCCTGGTTTATTGCTATTACTGATCATCATCATTCTACAATCACGCCGAAAGCGCATGATCGATACCCAGCATCATACTGCTAAACCAGTAGCCAACTCACTTTAGGATACTTAAAGATCATATGAAACAATCTATCTTAGTCACTGGAGGGGCGGGTTATATTGGCTCACACACCACCCTCGCACTACTTGAAGCAGGGCATGAGGTTGTCGTACTTGATAACCTTACTAATAGCTCCGTTGAATCATTGCATCGCGTCGAACGTATTTGCGGTAAAGCTCCTACCTTTATTCAAGGTGATATTCGTGATCGTGCTCTATTAGATTCAATTTTTACGCGTTACTCAATTCATGCTGTTTTACATTTTGCAGGCTTAAAAGCTGTTGGCGAAAGCGTACAACAGCCACTTACATATTATGAAAATAATGTCAGCGGTAGTGTTGTTCTCTTTCAAGCTATGGCCGCAGCAAGTGTATTTAAGTTGGTATTTAGTTCTTCTGCTACCGTCTATGGTGAACCACAACAAATACCAATCAGCGAAGACTGCCCAACGGGCGTGCCTACTAACCCTTATGGCCGCTCCAAACTCATGATCGAAGAGATACTGCATGATCTAGCCATCTCAGAATCACGCTGGAGTATCGCCTTATTACGATATTTTAATCCAGTTGGCGCCCACCCCAGTGGTTTAATTGGGGAAGACCCTAACGGCATTCCAAACAATCTATTACCGTATATCAGCCAAGTCGCTGTGGGTAAACTGTCACAACTTTCAGTATATGGCGACGACTATCCAACAGTCGATGGTACCGGCGTACGCGATTACATTCATGTTATTGATCTGGCTGACGGTCACCTCAAAGCCTTGGATGCAATTGCTAGCACACAAGGTATAAATATTTGGAATTTAGGTACAGGTCAGGGCTATAGCGTTCTACAAATGATTGAGGCTTTTGAACAAGCCGCCAAAACTTCTGTACCTTATAAAATAGTCGAACGTCGTAGTGGTGATATTGCTGAATGCTGGGCCGACTCTAGCAAAGCCACTACTGAGCTAGGTTGGAAAGCAAAACATAGCTTAGCAGATATGATGCAAGATACTTGGCGCTGGCAGCAGAAAAACCCAAATGGATTTAGTGAGTAATTCACTAAAATTCACCTACACCAAAAAATCTGGCCTTATTAGCAGCTTCCTCCAACATTGACATCCTCCCCGACCTAAAGGACGGGGGTTCCTACTGCTAGACGGCCATGCCCGGCCGCAAGAATGTTACGTGCCGCGTTGATATCGCGATCGTGGGTGACACCGCACCCACTGCACGTCCATTCTCTTATTCCAAGTTCTGCGATACCTTTCGGCCTCGATTCGGGCAAGCTGCCACAACTCGAACAGGTTTGAGTGGTGTATGCCTCGTCAACTTCCTTAAAAACAATGCCTGCGTGAGCACATTTATAGTCCAGCATTGTTTTTAATTGACCCCAGCTAGCATCCAACACTGACTTTACGCCAGTTCAGCCGCGCTTTCTTAAACTGCTTGCGGTGCGTGACATACTCACCTAGAGTGCGCTGCAAGGTTTGGCTGTGCAAGCCCAGCTCTTTAATCGAGCGTTGACTTAATTCATTAACAAAGTTCCAGATGAAATTGACGCTTCGAGCCATGCGGTTTAGCAAGGTCACACGCCTATCTCGTACTCGGACTTTTAAGGTTTTAGTGTGCTTTATCATGCTGTATATAATGCTAGTGTAAACCTATACTGCAAAGACTTTAGCAGCCTGTTAAGGGGTTAAGAGGCTGCTTACACAGCCCTCGCTATCCATCCCCGCACTAAAAGTATGAGATCTTACACGATTTTGATAAACACACCCTTTTCTTCAACCCAGAATATTAAGCGTCACATTACATTGGCTCAGCAACAAAACATGCAGTCGATATACCACTTAGCTTCGTAAGCAATTCACAAAAATATAGTTACAAACACGCAATGAATGCAGGAAAGCTCTTAATAGA